>CANRFR010000001.1 GCA_947629945.1 uncultured Clostridia bacterium
CTACAGACGACCCGACCGATGATCCTACAGACGACCCGACCGATGATCCTACAGATGATCCCACGGACGATCCTTCGGATAATTCCAATGTAGCTCCGGGTTCTACCGATGATCCTACCGATAAGCCCGTAACTTCTAACGCAAATATTCCGAATGTTGATAGTAAAAGCGGTATTGAGGGCGAGGCACTCAACAAGATTTTGTTCGGCGACAGCGGCAAAACTTGGGCTGACGTAGAGAGCGTAGTATTTACTGCGGCAGATCCGTTCTCGGTACAGTTCTCCACTGCTGACGGCGGTTGGTTTGAGATGGGCAAGAGCGAGCTTCCCGCGGCAAGAGCCGACGAGGACGATGCTAAGTGGGCAACCAAGTGGGAACTCACAAGCGATTACCTTGCTACTTTTGATACAACTAAGCCCGGCGGCGGTTATGTAAAGGTTATTGCAAAGGATAAGACCACTGATGTTACTGCTGTGGTTACATATAAGAAAGCTGCTTCTGACGGAAACAACAGCAATGGCGACAACGGCAACAATGCCGGCACAGACACTAACAAGCCTACCGGTATTGCGCTTGCTGTAGCTCCTGTTATACTTGCGGGCGCTGCTGTTGCGGTAGTTGCAAGCAAGAAGAGAAAGTAATTTCTCTGTTGTTGGAAAACCAAGACTTTATAAGCATTTTTACGCCCTCGAGTTTCGAGGGCGTTTTTTTATATTATTTTATAGATTTGTGCGATATGACAAATTCAGATGAAAAATACTTGCACTTTTTTACATTAAAAATCTCAATTTTACATAAAATGTCTTGAAATGTCGCATTAAATATGGTATAATTAAAGTTGGGGAATGGTATGACCGTAGGGGAATTACGGTTCGTGCCAATAATAGAAAGAGCATGGCTAATGGAGGACAATTTATGAAGATGAAATCTGTTTTGGCGGCTGCTGCCGCTGCGGCAGTGGTTTCGTGCGCCTCGGTGTGCGCGTTTGCCGAATCTGCCGATGTACAGTCAACAAGCGCTGACGATGTTTCCGCAGCGGAGACTTCCGAAACAAATGAGACGGAATCTGCCGCTGAAAGCAAGACGGACGACGTTTCCGCAGTTTCTGCGGTTTCCGAGGCTGCCGATCCTATTGATAAGAACAACCCGGGCACAGGTGTTCGGGGCGTTGCGGCAGTTGCGGGCATTGTGATTGTTGCGGGCGCGGCTTTGGTTATCTCACATAAGCGTGAGCACTAAGATACATAAAGCGTTATCCTGCGTGTTTTCGCACGCGGGATATTTTTTATAAAAAACCTTGACTAAATTGTAAAACAGTGCTATAATCATAATGGCAAGTGTTTTTAACGTTTAAAAATTTTCAGGAGGTAATTTTTATGAACATTACAAACGATATTAAATACATCGGCGTGGACGATCACAATATCGACCTTTTCGAGGGACAGTACGACGTTCCGAACGGTATGGCTTATAATTCTTATGTGATAACCGATGAAAAAATCGCGGTTTTTGATACCGTTGACGCTCATTTTGGAGATAAGTGGCTGGAAAATCTGGACGGCGCGCTTGGCGGGAAGTCGCCCGATTATCTTATCGTTCAGCACATGGAGCCTGATCATTCCGCGAACATCAAGGTTTTTGCGGAGAAATTCCCCGAGGCGAAGATCGTCGCTTCAAAGCAGGCTTTTGTGATGATGAAGCAGTTTTTCGGTTCGGATTTCGCGGACAGGCAGATAGTTGTCGGCGAGGGCAGTACGCTGGAGCTTGGTCGGCACACCTTAAAATTTATTGTCGCGCCGATGGTGCACTGGCCCGAAGTAATTATGACTTATGACAACACGGACAAGGCGTTGTTTTCCGCGGACGCTTTCGGAAAATTCGGTGCGCGTGACACCGATGAGGACTGGGCTTGCGAGGCTCGCCGCTACTATTTCGGTATAGTCGGGAAGTACGGCGCACAGGTTCAGGCGGTTTTGAAAAAGGCGGCGGCTTTGGATATTCAGAAGATTCTTCCGCTGCACGGTCCCATTCTTACGGAAAATCTCGCTTATCATATCGACCTCTACAAAACTTGGAGCAGCTACGGCGTGGAGAGCGAGGGCGTTGTTATCGCGTACACGTCCGTTTACGGACACACAAAAGAAGCGGCAGAGATTCTCGCTAAAAAGCTTGAGGGTAAGGGCTGCCCGAAAGTATCCGTCACCGACCTTGCCCGCGACGATATGGCGGAGGCTGTTGAGGACGCGTTCCGCTACGGCAAACTGGTTTTGGCGACCACTACCTACAATATGGATGTTTTCCCGTTTATGAGAGAATTTATCGAACATCTTACCGAGCGCAACTATCAAAACCGCACATTGGCGATTATCGAAAACGGTTCTTGGTCGCCGAACGCCGCGAAAGTTATCAAGGGAATATTTGAGAACAGCAAAAACATCACGTTCCTTGACACCGTGACGATAAAGTCCGCGCTCACCGATGAAAACACCGAGCAGCTTGAGGCTCTCGCGAACGCGCTTGTTTAAGCTGCGGCTATTGAGCGAAAAAAATATGAAATTTCCCCGACGATTTAAACCGTCGGGGGTTTTTGTGTTCGGCGCGTTTGCTCTTGACTTTTCGGGCGTGATTTGCTATAATAAGTATATAGGCAACACCGCACAAAGACCGCGCTTCGCGCTTTGTCGTCCGCTTGCTTGCATCTTTTCCGCCATCTTGCACAAATCTTCCTTGACGGGCGTCAGCCCGTCTGCGTCAGATTTATACAATCTGACGAAAAATCTGCGGCGCAATCGAACAACAATCTCTGTGCGGTATTGCTTATACTTTTCGGTCGGAGGGGCGTTTATGGGCAAATTTTTCCGAAAATATTACAAGCCGCTGAAAATTGGGAGCGTCACGCTTGACGGAAACGTGCTTATGGCTCCGCTTGCGGGATACACGTGTTTTCCGTTTCGATTGATGGCGAGACGGCTGGGCGCGGCGCTGGCGTTTACCGAAATGACGAGCGCCAACGGTTTGAAATACCGCGATGAAGCTACACGAAAGCTGCTGTTTACAAACGACTTTGAAGAGCCAAAAGCGGTGCAGCTTTTGGGTGCGGAGCCTAACATATTCGAGCACGCGTGCAGAAGCGGCTTCGTTGAGCCTTTCGATATTGTGGATATCAATATGGGCTGCCCGGTGCCGAATGTTATCAAAAGCGGCGAGGGCTGCGCGCTTATGTCCAAGCCCGATACCGCCGCAAGAATAATCGAAGCGTGTAAGCGAAGCGGTAAAACAGTCACCGTGAAATGCCGTTTGGGGCTGTCCGACAGCGAAAACGCCGCAGAGTTCGCGAAGATTTGCGAGAATGCGGGCGCGGATATGATAACCGTCCATGGAAGAACAAGAAATATGATGTACAGCGGAGCGCCGCTGTATGAAAGAATTGCCGAGGTGAAGTCCGTCGTGAGTATCCCGGTAATAGCCAACGGCGGTATATTTTCCGAGGAGAGCGCGGTCGAAATGATGAGCAGAACAGGCGCGGACGGCGTTATGCTTGCGAGATACGGCTTTGAAAATCCGCTTATTTTTTCCGAGCTTTCCGGAAAAACGACGGGGGAAACAAAATATGAGCTGCTGTTGGAACAAATAGATATCACACAAAAATATTTTGACGAAACTTTTTTGCTGAGTTACATAAAAAAATTAACGTCCTATTTTATGAAGAAAAAACCCGGAACAAAACAATTTCGTCAGGAACTTTACCGCTGCGGCGAAGTCGGTGAGTTGAAGCGCGTTATCGGAGAGATATTCGCCGAGAACCGTGGAGGGGGGTGAAACATTTTGAGCACATTTTTTGAAATTGAAAACGGTCGGTTGAAGTCTTGTCAAACCACGGAAACCGCGATAGTTATTCCCGAAAACGTTCGCGTTATAGGCGAATTTGTGTTTAAAGGCAAACGAAAACTTGAAAAGATAACGCTGCCGAAAACTCTGGAAAAGATAGAGGCGGAAGCGTTCAAGGGCTGCACGGCGCTTAAAGAGCTTGTTCTTCCGCAAACGCTTTCGGAGATAGGCGCGGAAGCGTTTAAGGGATGTATGTCGCTTTGTCATATCAATTTTCCCGACGCGCTCGCCGAGATTGGCGACTACGCGTTTCACCGCTGTCATTCGCTTAAAGCCGCCGATCTTCCCGACAGCTTGGAAAGGCTCGGAAAATGCGCGTTTTTATACTGCGACGGAATGGAAAGGGTATCTATCGGCGGTGTGAAGCGCCTTGGGCGGCAGACGTTCGCCAACTGCACGAGCTTGCGGGAAATTCGCCTTAACAGCTCGCTGGAAACGGATAATCTCGGCGACGACATTTTTACGGGCTGCGTAAACATCAAGAAGATTTGTCTTACGGACGGGAAGTCCC
Source organism: uncultured Clostridia bacterium (assembly GCA_947629945.1). Lineage (GTDB taxonomy): Bacteria > Bacillota > Clostridia > Oscillospirales > Ruminococcaceae > CAG-115. The sequence goes on from CANRFR010000001.1 coordinate 4,400, forward strand.
TTGAGTTTGAAAATCTTGCCGTTATTATCGGCACAAACGCCCACCCGACGGCTCAGGCAGTGGCGAAAAGCGTTTATCAGACAATGAAGCTGGAAAACGGCGTTTTGTACAAGCTGGCGGTCAATCTGAAAAGCTTCTCCGTGCCCGAGGGGATAGTCCGCATTGAGAAAAGCTGCTTTTACAACAAAAAGGGAATAGTGCAAATAATTCTGCCGAAAAGTCTTTGCGAGATAGGCGCGAACGCTTTCGGGAACTGCATAAATCTTGAAGAGATAGTTTTTCAAAGCTCCGAGGTCGAGATAGACGGCAAAGCCTTTAAGGGCTGCAATAATCTGGAGCGGGCGGTTTTGGGCGGCGAGGTCTTTTATCCGAAAAAATGCGTGTCCGACGGTTCGCTTCCCGAGCTTGTCCGCAAAATAGGCGAACAGGTCTTAAGCGATTTTTACATAAGCGGCACGGTGCTTATGAAATACCGCGGCAGAGAACAGCGCGTGTGCGTTCCCGAAGCGGTGAGCGTCATAGGCGAGAGCTGCTTTGAAAACAACGACGCGATAGACAGAGTGATACTGCCCGACAGCGTGCGCGAGATACGCGAAAACGCTTTTAAGGGCTGTGTTTCAATGCAGACGATAAAACTTTCGGAGGGGCTTGAAAGCGTCGAAAGGGGCGCGCTTGAAAACTGCAAACGGCTGCTGGCGGTCGTTCTTCCGCAAAACGTTAAGAGACTGGGAGAATCGGCGTTCAAGCGCTGCTTCAAACTTGCTGATTTTAAAATCAACCCCGCGCTCGCAGAAATAGGCGATATGGCTTTTTACGGCTGCAAAGCGCTGAAAAGCCTTGATATACCGCGGCAAACCGAAATAAAGGGCAGGCTGACGTTTTTCAACAGCGGTCTCGATAACTCGCCCGAGAGAGCCGAAAAAATTTCGGATAAGTCGGACGGGCTTCCCGAAAACGCCGTGCCGCCGTATAAATTCCGCAAAAACAGCGATGTGGTCTCGCTGAAAATAACAGATAAGAGCTATATCGGAAAGTACGCCTTTTCCGCCTGTCCCGAGCTTCGCGAGGTGGTTATCGACGCTCCCGAATGTGTTGTCGGCGAACGCGCTTTTGAAAAATGTCCGCGGCTTAAAAGCGTAAAGCTGAACGTCAAAAAAATGGGAAAGGGCGCGTTTTCGTTTTGCCGGGAACTTGAAAGAGTCGAGATAGGAACCGCAGAAGCTGTTGGGGAAATGGCTTTTTTCGGCTGCGGTAAACTCGCTGAGGTCGCGCTTTCGGAAAGCGTGACGGAGCTTGGCGCTCGATGCTTTGAGGAATGCGTTTCGCTGGAGGATTTTGACTTTGGCAGCATAAAAATTATAGGCGAGCGGGCTTTTTCGCGCTGCGAGGGGCTTCGCTCGGTAGAACTGCCCGCTCTTCGCGTTTGCCGCCGCGCGTTCGAGGACTGCTGCAATTTAAAAAAGCTCTCGCTTTCTTTCGATACGGAGCTTAAAAGCGGCGCGTTTTTCGGTTGCACGAATTTGGCGGAGATAGTTCTCGACGGCGGCGAATACTTTATAAACGCGTTTTCGCAAAGCGTGCGCGGATTTTCCAACACTCTGCCCGACAGGATACAGGAAATAGCGGCAAGCGCGTATTCCTGCTTTGAGGTAGGCGAGGATCTCGTCCTGAAAAAATACGCGGGCAACGCGGCGAGCGTAAAAATTCCCGACGATATCGCCGCGCTGGGCGACGAGGCGTTCAGAGACCGCATACGCACCGTATTCATCGATATCCCCGAGGGCGTAAACAATATCGGAAAGCTGACGTTCGCGGGCTGCGGCTGGCTCGATAAAATGAGAACGCAAAACAAAATAACGGTCGTAAACGGTATGATAGTCGACGCGTTGAACTGCGGGGAAACAGCCGTAATACCCGCCGACGTCAAGCGCGTTTGCAGCTGGTCGTTCGCGGGGAACACCGAGCTTCGCGAGGTTAGATTTCTCGGCGGCAAAACCGTCGTTGACGAATACGCGTTTCGGAACTGCATAAGGCTTCGGCGCGTTATCGACGAAAACGGGAACGTTTTTGAAGCGGTCGGGATATCCTCGAAAGACGACCCGGCGCTTCCCGAATATGTACGCAAAATTTTCGCCGAGTGCTTCAACTGCTTCAAGACCGACAAAAACGGAACGCTTTTTGAAAGCACGGGAAACATAAAGGATCTCGCGCTGGTAAGCGGCATAAAAGCTGTCGGCGAGCGGGTCTATAAGGACTGCAACTTGCTTTGCGAGATCGAGCTTTGCGAGGAAACGGAATCTATCGGCGAAAGCGCGTTTGAAAACGTCAAGTGGCTGAAACGCGTAAAAAACGCGGTCGGCGTAAAGCGTATTGAGACTCTCGCGTTTTGCGGCTGCCAAAGTCTTGAGACGATCGAGCTTTCCGACGCGCTTGAACATATCGGAAAACGCGCGTTCGAGCACTGCTGTCGTCTGCGCGGAATTCTCATTCCGGAGGGTGTGCGCGTGCTGCGCGAACGGACTTTTTTTCGCTGCAAGAGCTTAAAGCGCGTTGTTTTGCCGTCGACGCTTGAAATTATCGAAAAAGAGACGTTCGCTTTTTGCGCCGAGCTGGAGGAGGTCGTTTTTCCGTCGGGGCTGAAGGTCGTTGAGGAACGGGCGTTCGCAAACTGTCCGAAATTAAAGCGTTGTGCGCTTCCGCAAAGCGCCGATATCGCGGTAAACGCTTTTGATGGCGGTGAGGTCAAATGAGATACAGAATGTTGGGAAAAACGGGTCTGCGCGTTTCGGAATTGGGCTTCGGCACCATACCGATATTAAGCGGCAGCGCTCCCGTGCTGCCAGAATATTTCAGTCCGAATGTTCCCGAGGCAGTGGATATTATGAAACGCGCGTTTGAGCTGGGCTGTAATATTTTTGATACGGCGGTACCAGAAGAATACGGCGACGCGGAATATAAGCTCGGCGTATTCGCGGGTTATATCAGCGAAAAATTCGGACGTGATAAAATCGTGATTTCGGATAAAGCGCGTTATTATGACGGAAACGATATTTACAACGCGGTGATAAAAAGCCGCGAAAATCTGAGAACGCGCCCCGATATTTATTTCGTACATCAGGTTGACCTTGACAATATGGAGCGCGTATTCGGAAAATACGGCGCTTTGGACGCGTTATGCGATTTGAAAGCCGAGGGCAGGATAGGCTTTACGGGTATCGCTTCGCATTATTACGACGTTCTTTTGCGCGGCGCGAAAGACCCGCGCGTAGACGTTCTGCAAGGCAGCGGAAACATTTTTGAGCGGGGTATGCTCGACAGGATAAGGGACGAGCCGATGTTTTTAGAAAAGGGATTTATTCTGAACAAGGTTTATGCGGCGGGACTGTTGTTCGGCGTTTTTGACGTCGGCGAGCTTATCGGCGGCGTTTTGAACTACCCGTTTTCCTCCGCGCTTATAGGGCTGGGAACCGAGGAGCAAGTAAACGCTGCTATGAGCGTCGAATTTGAGCTGCGATGTTATTCGTTCGAGCAAGTTGTCGAGCGCGTCAAAACAAAGTTTGACCCTATCCCATGCACACGTTGTCAGCGCTGCGTATGTCCTTACGGAACGGAAATACACACGCTGTTCAGGCAATATAACTATTATTTTCTCGGAAAAAATTTCTGGGCGCTTAATAAGCTGAACCTAAATATCAAAGACGCTCGCGAGCGCTGTCTGCGCTGTGAAACGCGCACTTGTGAAAACGACTGTCCCGCGCGGCTGCGTATTCCCGAGCTTATCGAAATTATAGAGCGGCTAACCGCGCGGCATACATAAGCCGCGCGGTTTCCTTTTTTATGCTGTGAGCTTCCATAGATTATTAGATCAGCTTTTTAAACTCAAAACGTCCTTTGCCTCATCGGATGTAAGACGAACGCACGATTCGGCGGCGACTGTAATATCGATCTTCAAAGCCATACAAATCTTTACCCAGGTAGTCCATGGTGCGGCGTATTCGCCCTTTTCTATTGCTCGGCAGTATTCCGGGCTTGTTCCGATCGTCCGAGCAAGTTCGTTATGGGTAACACCTTGTTCCTTGCGCGTTTTACGCATTATCTCGCCAAATTTCTTTTTTGGTTTCATTATTTTTGACCTCCCAAACATCATTTAACATATAAATAAGTATACAACACTTTTGCGAGGGTTTCAAGAAAATATACTTTCGTTTTTGGCGTTATACTATAATTTTTTAAACGAATAAAGCCGCATAATCGGAAAAAAGCCGAATGAAAATTGTTCCGATGTTCCGTGTATTACCGCTATGTTGTGTCATATAAAAAAATTCGTCCGTGTATTTTGTTGACGGACGAATTTGATTGGAATTACTTAACTTTTGCGAATATAAATTATTCCCCGTAAATCTCTTCGATAATCGGAAACGTGCTCCATGCTTTAGGCCAGCCGCAGTAGAACGCCAACTGAGTAATTACCTCGACCAGTTCCTCCTTGGTTATGCCGTGCTCTTTTCCTATGGCGATGTGCGACTTTAATTGCGGATAAAGACCCGCCGAAAAAAGCGCCGCTATAGTCACCATGCTTCTGTCGCGCGCCGACAGTTTATCCTCACGCGACCACACCTCGCCAAATAAAACGTCGTCGTTGAGCCGCGCAAATTCGGGAGCCAATTGTCCCAGATTATCCCGTCCCGCTGTTTGTTTTTTCATAGTTATCCCTCCAGTTTGCCGTATTCCTCGTCTGTAACTTGCTCGCACCATTCCGTGCTGCAATTTTCGCCCGGCACCTCTACAGCAAGGTGCTGAAACCAAGAGCCGCTTGCCGCTCCGTGCCAGTGCTTGACGTTCGCGGGAATGTTGACTACGTCGCCCGCTTTCAGCTTTTGCGCGGGTTTGCCCCACTCCTGATACCAGCCCTCGCCCGCCGTTACAAGCAGCATTTGACCGCCGCCTTTGTCCGCGTGATGAATGTGCCAGTTGTTACGGCAGCGCGGTTCAAAAGTCACGTTGCCGATCGGTACTTGCTCCGTTGAAAGCATATTCAAATAGCTTTGGCCCACAAAATATTTCGCAAACGTGTCGTTCTTTCCGCCTGTTTTAAAAACGCTTAATTCTTCCATAATTCAGTCCTCCCCGCACCATTTCTCAATATCTTTTATCGAACGCTCCACGCCGCCTCCGCGTATCGCCAATCCCCTTTTCACCGTGGAATTTGGGCAGAGCGTTTTGATATCGCTCTCGCTTTTTCCCATTCCGCTGCCCTCGTGAGTGCAAAACGGTTTTATCGTTTTCCCCGAAAAATCGAATTTCTCCAAAAACGTAAACACTGCCATCGGCATTGTGCTCCAGTAATTCGGAAAACCCAAATAAATCTCGCCGTATTTTTCCACGCTTGCCAAACAGCTTTTTAGTTCGGGACGCGCGTTTCGTTTTTGGTCCGCCTGAGCCTCGGCGATACACTCGTTGTAGCTTTTGGAGTATGGTACGCTTTGTTCGATTTTAAAAAGATCGCCGCCCGTAAGTTCCGCTATTTTTTTTGCGGCAAGCTCGGTGTTTCCTACGGTCAGCTCTTTTATCTCGCCGTTTACGTAATTCTCGTCGGCTCTGGAATAGTAAGCTATCAGAATTTCGGACATAAACAAACTCCTTTCGTATTATTGGCTCTTTCCCGAAAAACGGGAAAAGAATTTTGCATTTCTCTTAACCCTATTATATCATCAAAAGTCTTGACACGGAATATCCGATATGTTATAATAGCATTAACCAATAGTTTACGGAGGTGCGGTATGTACGATCTAACGCTGGAAACATTTATCGCGGCGGCAGACTGCGGCAGCTTTACAAAGGCGGCGGAACGGCTGTTTATTTCGCCTACCGCCGTTATGAAGCAGATAAACGCTCTTGAGAACCGCCTGGAATTAAAACTTGTCGAGCGAAGTTCAAGCGGAGTTAAACTAACTCCCGCAGGCGGAGTTATCTACAAAAACGCAAAGTTCATCATCGAATATTCGCAAAAATCCATAGCGGAAGCGCGTGTGGCGGCTTCAAATTACGACACGATGTTCTGTGTGGGAACCTCTCTGCTGAACCCCGCGAAGCCGTTTATGGATTTGTGGTACGAGCTGAACAGCGAGTTTTCCGATTACAAGCTGAGACTGGTGCCGTTTGAGGACAATCACGAGGGCATATTATCCGAAATAGGGAGTCTCGGCAGAAAATTCGATTTTTTGATAGGCGTATGCGATTCAAAGCAATGGCTGTCGCTGTGCAATTTCGAGCCGCTGGGAAGTTATAAGAAAATGATAGCCGTTCCGCGCGAACACCGTTTGGCGCAAAAAAGCTCGGTGAAACCCGAAGAGCTTCATGGGGAAACATTGATAATGGTAAAGCGCGGAGATTCCGAAACGAACGACATTATCCGCGCCGATTTGGAGAAAAATCACCCCGAAATAAACATAGAGGACGCTCCGCAATTTTACGACCTCAACGTATTCAACCGCGCCGTTCAGGCAAACAGCGTTCTGCTTACGCTGGAGTGCTGGCAGGAGGTACACTCCGCGCTTGTATCAATTCCCGTGGAGTGGGATTACAGCATACCCTACGGCATTCTGTATTCTTTGAATCCGCCCGACGACGTTTTGAGATTTATCGAGTGTGTAAGGAATTCGTGAATAAATAAAAACCGCGCTTTAAAAAAGGAGCGCGGATTTTTACTTGTCAATCAAATGTGAACGGCTGTCCGCAGATAGTAACGCTTTCAATGTCGTCCGTATTTACGGGGTAAGTCCAATGCAGAGACAGCGCGCTTGCCGACTGTTTTTCCAAATCGTAGTCGTCGCCGAAATCCATACCCGGATCAAAACCGTAGTACTCGGTAATGTAGCGCTTCTGGTCAAACGCGGAGAGGTCGCGTTCGGTGCCGTCCTTGAAAGTTATTTTGAAGTTTAGCCGACTTTCCCAATCGAGGTGCTGCTCGAAATATTTATCGACTTTCTTACCGTCATCCCAAACGAACGTCATCATTATTCCGAACGGCGAAGAGGAGATGTACTTTACCTTGCCGGAGCCGTATTCCTCGGTGGTGATCTTCGCGTCGGGCTCAAGCGTCTTGGAGTTCACAAGGGTGTCGAAGTCAAACGTTATCGAGAACTCGCAGCTGCTCTCGACGATCTGCTCCTGTATATTGTTCTTAATGATACGCAGCCCTTCCGTTTCAAAATTTATCGTTCTGCCTTGAAGCGGAACGCCCGGACTTAATTCCGCGAAGCAATGCGCGATATTGTCTTCCATACTCAGGCAGCTGTTCATCGTGTAGCCGCTGTACACGCGGTGCTCACCGTCCTTTTCGGTATCCCACTTGGTACGGTGGGACGGTCTTATAAATTCGCATACTCCGTCGCACTCGGGGAGTTTAAAGCCTTCGTCGAGGATAACGTCGTACATAACATACGCGGTGTAGCGGTCGGCGGTAACGCCTTTGAACGCTATCTTGTAGCCGTCGCAGCCGAACACGTCGTTAAGCTCCTTACCCTCAAGATTTTGGAAGTCGAAGTCCTTGAAAGTTTTCGGCGCGGGCGTAACAACAGCGTCGGAAAACTTGAACGTCTCGCCGCAGAGCGTTACGCTTACGATATCGTCTACGTTTACGGGGTATTTCCAATGCGGGAACATCGAAGTTTTCATCTTACCGTCGTCGAGATCGTCCAGTACGAAGCTGCCTACGCGCCCGCCCTCTAACGCTTCAAGACCTTTTTCCGTGCCGTCCTTGAACAGCACCTTGAAACCGAGCGCTTCTTCCCACCTTTCATCGCCGCCGTTATCGGCGCTCTCGTTGAAGCTGCCGATATACTCAGATGTCTTTACTCTGTCGTCCCAGAGCGCGTCAAAGGCAAGACCGAACGACGACGCGGTAATAGAAGTAATCTTGCCGCCGCCAAGTTCCTCGGAGGAGAATTTCTTGTTCGGCGTGAGGGTTTTGGAGTTCGCCTCCGTGTCGAAGTCGAACGTTACAGAGTATTCGCAGTTTTCGGTCGTTGTTTGCTCCTCCGTGCCGTCCGCTTTTATGCGGGAAAGCCCGTCAAACGAGAGCTTCATAGTCTTGCCTTGAAGAGGGTGACCTGTTACTATCTCGGTATAGCAATGCGCGATAGCGCCCGTTTCTTCGGTGGCTTCGTCCATTCCCAAAAAGCCGTTCTGATAGTGTCCCCACGAAAGCGGCTTATCGCCTTTTGCTTCGCTGTCCCATTCGTAAAGGTTGGTCTGCGTCCAAAGCGCGTTCCACTCCTCGCCGGGTTTAAGTTCGCAGTCAAAATCGTTGTCGAACTCAATATCGTAGATAAGGAATGCGGTATACTTATCCGCAGCCACGCCTTTAAGCGAGATGTAATAGTTTTGGAACGGCAGATCGCGCCAAAGTTCTTTGCCTTTAAGATTTTCAAAGCCGAGCTGCTTAAAGGTATCGCCGACTGGTTGTAACTCGTTTTTCTTGCCGAAAATGTTCCTCATAACGTCGGACATCGCGCCCGTAAGGTTCCAGCCGTTTGCGGCGGACACGCCTACAGTCGTCACGGCGAGTGCCGCCGCTATCAGCGCGGATATCATAATCGTTTTCTTTGAGCGCTTTTTGGTTTTTCCGTTCATGGTGTTCTCCTTTTGTGCAATAACCGCGCGGAGCAGTTCATCATCGCTCTTTTGAGGAGTGAGCTTGTCAAATATCGCGTTGTATTCCGTTTTCATCGTATACCCCTCCTTTAATGAGCAAAGTTTTCAGTTTTTCACGCGCTCTCGCAAGCCTTGTCGTTACCGCCGAAACCGAATCGCCCGTCATATCCGCTATTTCTTTAACAGAATACCCCTCATAGTAGTACAAGTGAATTGCGGCGCGGTATTTGGGCGCAAGCTTCGAGACCGTTTCCCATAGAATGGTTTCCTTTTCGGTTAAGTCATTCATTGCGGGAATGTTTTCGTCAAGTTCCCCCAGCTGTGCTGTTCGCGAGAAACGCGTAGATTTAAGAAGATTTTTCGAGAGATTTACCGTCACGCGGAACAGCCACGCCTTACAGTTCTCGGGAGTTTCAAACTCGCCGCCGTAATCGAGCAGCCTGCAGAACGCGTTCTGGCAAATGTCCTCCGCCTCCGCTTCATTATGTACTATACTTAAAGCAAGTCTGTAAACGGCTTTGTGAAACAGACCGATGTAATGTTCCAGATCTGCGGCTGTCATTCTCTCATCTCCTTTAAAAGCGCTTTCGATTATAAGACAATCGAGAACGGAAAAATGTCACATCTTTTTAAAAATTTTTTCGGAGACCTTAAACGATCATACCGGCTAAAGAGACCTTTAGCCGGTATTGTATATTATTTCATCATATTAAGGTTAGGCGTTACGTTGACATTCGCACGCATATATTTCACATTGCTTATTGCGAATGTCCAAGCGCCGCCGAGAATTACGACCGCCGCGAATATCGCCGCCGAGACGGGCAAAGACAGCCCGAAGCCGTTTTTTCTGTAATGTTTGCCGAAAAATCCCACAAAGCCCCAAATCGGCAGATAGCACAGCCAAATCGACATAACGCCGCCGTTCGGCACAGTCGCGACAAGCGGCATTACGATAAGCGGCGGTAAATTCATAACCGCGCCGCAAATAAGCGCGTCGGCATAATGCGCGGTCTCCGCTCCAATGAACTTCAGGAAGATAAAGTAAGCCGCCATAATAACACAAGACAGCCCCGCGGTCAAAATCAAAATAAACGCGGGCGCGGAGCGCGTGTAAAGCTGTTTGGCTATTGGCACGGAGCGCGTTAATTTGTTGCCCCAAATCGAGCGAAATCCGCAAATTAAGCCCAGCATAGCCATAAAAAACGGCATACCGAATAAAAACAGCTTGCAAATTATGTAGTCCTCCGAACCGAGCGGCTCGTGCATTATAAACGGGAGCAGCGCAAGCCCTATCGCGCACAGTCCGCAGAAGATGTGAAGAAATATCGGAAAAGACCGCCATTCTCTAAACAAAAGTTTCAGTCCGCGCATTTTTTGTCCTCCTTATTCCAAGCTCGTTTTGCGTTCAAGACCGCATACGCCGTACCCGCAATGTAAATCACTGCGGCAACGATAGCCGCGATTGTAAAGAACACCGTAAAATCAGCGTTCTCGCCGTCCTCCGCGACGTCTTGACTAACGCCCACGTAAAATCCCACTATACCGCCAACTACGGCAAGCGGCAATATGCGAAATATCACGTTCTTTACGTAAGCCGTGAAATTCAAGAAACCCAACCCGAACAGCACAAGCGCCGCCATTTGAAGCGCGTCGTCAAAGAAAGCGGCGAGTACCGCACAGTCGCTGAGAACCACGCCCAGCGAGAAGATGTTTCCGAAAACCACTGCGTTTTGAAAATGCCGCGTGGAATTAGGTATCGAATGAAGATATTTGTAGCCGTTGGGCTGATCGGAACAGTTTGCGTTATACACCATCGACAGCGTGACTATCGACAGGCTTGGCAGCATACACATAATAAAAATCGGTAAAAAGCTTGATATAAAAAGGTTGAACCAGCCAAAGTCGAAGCTTTTGTTGATTATCCCGAACGCCGCCGTCAAAACCAGCAAGACCGCGAAAACTGTTATGTTCTTCTTTATCTGTCTTTTCTCCGTAAAAAGTCTGTATGAACTTATCATCTCGTCTCCTCCGCGCGTTTAAGCAGTTCGACGCTTAACTGCTGTAAGGTCGGGCGTTCGCACACAGCGCCGAACTCCTCAAAGTTCCGCGAGTTCGCCGACAGCGCCAACCCCGAAAACGTAGTATTATTTACGTTGTGTGACAGCAAAAGCGCTTTCGCCTTGTCGTAATCGGACGGTTCGCCGCGAACTATCACGTACTTGTCTTTCAAATCCTCAACAAAACCGCGCTCTATTATTTTTCCATTGTCCATAAAAATAGCGTAGTCGGCGGCATTTTCCATGTCCGCGATATTGTGAGTTGAGAACAGAATGGACTTTTCTCCGCTGCCCTCGTCGAGATACGCGCGCATACGGTCACAGAGACGGTCGCGCATTAACGGGTCGAGAGAGCTGCCCGGTTCGTCCAAAATCAATAAATCGGTCTCCCGAGCGAACACCGCCGCCAACGCTGTTCTCATACGGTTTCCGTCCGATTGTTTATACATCTGCCGAGCCTTTTTGGTGGTCTCATTGTCAACATCCATTTCTCGGCAAAGAACATTGAATTTCTTGCGGTCGAATTTTCTGTACGCTATCGACATCGATTCCGCAATATCGCGCGGTCTCCATGTGGCGGGGAAAAAACCTTGAGCCGCGCAGTAGCCGATGCGTTCCCGAACCGTTTCTTTGTCGATATCGGTCTCTTTCCCGAAATACGTCACCTCGCCCGACGTTTTGTGAATAACGCCGCAAAGCGCGTCGATAAGCGTGGTCTTGCCCGCGCCGTTCGCTCCGATAAGAGCGGTAGCAAAGCCTTTCGGCAGCTCGAAATTCAACTCGCCGAGAATGAATTTCGGGTATTCTTTTGTAAGTCTTTGCGCTGTCAGAATGTTTTCCATATCGTCACCTCTTAATCGAATTTGTAGAATTTCGCGCCGCTTTCAAACGCTTGGAACGCATTTTCCAAAGCGTCGATTGCCGTTTTCTCGTCGGCGAACACCGCCGCGACTACAGCCTGCAAATCGTGACCGTTTTCCGCGATTATACAGTACTTTTCTTCCTTTTTGCCGCCAAAATTCTTTGAAATTGAAAGTTTTATTGCCTTTATTATCGTTTTTCTGTCAAGCGAATAAATATACATAATTATGCCTCCTTAACATCGCAGTCTCATTATAGCAATCCACACAATTATAGCAACATTAGTGCTTTTACGCCCACACCTCTCATTATAACGTTTAATTGAACTGTAGCGTTATTTTCGTGGATTTGCTATAGGTTTGAATATCATCAACTAAATATCGTTATCACAATCGTTTTGCAAATCGAGCTTTTCGGAATAACTGCAATAGCTGTCAGTTGATTTCATAAAGTACATTTATCATCTTAATAAGCTCCTCGCGCGAGACTCCGGCGAGTTTCGCCGATTCCATAGCGTTTTGCAAATGCTGCTCAAGCAGCCGCAAATGCTGTTCGCGAACCATCTCGCGATCTTGCGGATTTACAATGTAACCTTTTCCTTGAACCGCCGATACCAGTCCTTCTTCGGTAAGCTGTTCATAAGCCTTCATCGTTGTTATCACGCTGATCTTGAGATCGCGAGCCAAGCCGCGTATCGATGGCAGATATTCGCCCTCGGCAATTTTGCCGTTCATGATCTCCTCTTTAAATTGCGAGGCTATCTGCTTATAAATAGGCTCATCGCTGTTTTGAGTAATCTTCAATTGTCTGCACCTCCTAAAAAAAAGTTGCAACTGTTTATGTGGTATATATACAGTGTAATCTCTTTTCCTCAATTTGTCAAGTACTTTTTTGAAATTTTTAAAAGAATTTTTATTTAAAGCGCGTGTTAAGGGTATATGTGTGGATTTTCCGCTGTAAGTTAAGGCAACACCGCACAGAGATTGTTGTTCGATTGCGCCGCAGATTTTGTCTGTCGGTCAACCCCTCTGCTCCCCCACCGGGGGAGATCACGTCAGATTGTACAAATCTTCCTTGACGGAAAGGATGCAAACAAGCGGACGACAAAGCGTGAAGCGCGGTCTTTGTGCGGTGTTGCCTTAAGTGATTTTAACGCAGTCAACTGTAAATTTAAGTGTAAAAAATGGCGCACGCTCGAAACCGAGTGTGCGCAGAATGGGGAAATATTTATAAAAGATTACTTTCTTTTCTTAAGAACGACTACAGCCGCGCCCGCGAGAATTACGGGTGCTACTGCAATGGCTATGCCCGTGTTGGGATTGCCGTTGGGTTCGGACGTGCCGTCGCTTACCGCGTTTGTATCGCCGTTAGGTTTGGACGTGCTCTCGTTTACTGCGTCTGTATCGCCCGGATTTACCGTTTCGCCTAGTTCATCGGCTGTCACTACATAGGTGCTGAAGTGGTCGGTGTCGAATACGAGATAGCCGTTTTCTACCTTTGCGTTCATGCTTACATACTTGCCGTCCTGCAAGTGGTATACTTTGAGAGTATCGGCAATATCGCGCATTGTGATCGGCACGGGAATTCTTACCGTTACCGTTTCGGTCGGCTCGTAATCTGCGCCGTTGTAGGTGAAGAAGCAGTTGTATGCAATACGGGTGTCGGTGGTGTTTTCATCGTCAAGGCGAACGGAGAAATGAGCTTCCTTGGGGATAGCATTCGGCTTAGCGATAACCTGAACATCTGCCGCGCCGTCCGGGTCGTTAAAAGTGTTGGGCGTGTCGGTGTCGTCGGGTTTGCTAGTGTCATCGGGTTCGGGAGCAGTTCTTTCCTTAAAGGCATAACCGTTTTCCTTGGCAAAAGTTTCCGCATAAGAACCCGCCTTGCCCGTGATGGTCTTTAACGCGGCGCTGTCAAACGCGTGAGCGTCGATAGCCGTTACCGATTCGGGTATGTAAAGCGAGGTGAACGCGGTCGCCTCAAACGCCCACTTGCCAATAGTCTTTAATGTAGACGGCAGATTTACGGATTTAAGCGCGGTTGCGTAAGAGAACGCGTTCTCGGGGAGTTCCTCAACGCCCTCGGGGATTGTGACGGAAGTCAAATTAAGGCTGCTGCCGAAAGACGCGTCCGCAATTTTGTTTACATCGGAGGGTATATCGTATGTATTGCCGCTCTTTGCGGGGGGATAGGAAACGATAGTCTTGGGATATCAATTGTTTCCCCCTTATGAGCTCCGTAATAATTGGCAATAGGAGCGGTAGCAACACCCAGCGTTCCGTCAGCCAATACCTTACACTTTAAAGAATCATAAGGTTCCGGATCATCGTAAGATAATACCCAATCGGTGCCACCTTTAGAAGAGGTAGCCGCATAAAACTCATCGCCTACCTTGTATTCCGCCGCGCTTGCCGTTACACCGAGCAGGTTCGGTAAAACGCTTGATATCGGTGCTGCGGCAGCCAGCACCGCCGCAGTCATTACGACTGCGGAAATTTTTTTGATTTTCATATACTTTTTCCTCCATATATATTCATAATTTGACGCTTTTCTGCGTCTGATTAATATTATAACACTATTGTTATTGTTTATCAATATCTATTGTTGATTTTTTATTTCTTTTGAATAGGTTATACTATAACAAAGGAAGTGATTTTGTGGATATTGGCAACACCGAAGTTGGAAAAAGAATATATAGCACAAGAAAATGCGGAGGTTATACAAGAGAAAAGCTCTCGGAGCTTGCCGACGTTTCCGTTCAGTTTCTCGCCGACATTGAAAAGGGGAGGAAATCAATGACGGTATCAACGCTGCGGCGAATAGTCTTTGCCTTGAATGTAACTACCGATTATATTGTAAACGGTTCGGAACCTTTTTCCGAAAACGAGAACATAAACAAGATACTTGCGGCGTTATCACCGTATCAAAGGGAACAGGCGGAAAAATTGCTGCAGTTGTTTGCGGAAACCATAAGTCATAACGAGAAATTCTAAGAGCCTGTTTAGTATCTGGAGAAGTGCCGGATTTACCCGGATTTTCGTGCCGTACAACGGCAATTTTTCGCTGATGTACTGTATGTACTTCAAGAAAAATTGCCTAAGTACGGTGCGAAAGGACGGGTGAAGACGGTGCTTCGGAAGATACCAAACAGGCTCTAAGTGCAGTCAGCAATTAAAGAAACGCATGAAAACGGTTTGCCGCCGAGATTTTACTCTCGGCGGCAGGAAATGAGATTAATCAATTAGAGAAGTTGTCTGAATTAAAAATCTTTAGGCGCTCGCAACCGGGTTCTTATCTTTTTTTAAGAACGAATTTGTTTGTGAGATCCTGAAGCGCGTTCGCTTGACCGTTAAGTTCCTCGGAGGACGCCGCGGACTGCTCGGCGGTAGCGGAGTTGGTCTGAACAACAGACGAAATTTGTTCTACGCCCACGTTCACCTGTTCAATCATTGCTGCTTGCTCAGAGGAAGCAGTCCAAATGTCGTTTATCAGTTTAATTGTCTGATTTGTAACACCAACGGACGAGTTAAGCGCATCCGCAGTTTCTTCGGCAATATGCGAACCGCTTTCAACCGCTTGAATGGTTTGCTGAATAAGTTTGGTTGTGTTGGTGGCAGCCTCCGCCGACTTGGAAGCAAGGTTTCTGACCTCGTCCGCAACAACGGCAAATCCCTTGCCTGCGGTACCCGCTCTTGCAGCCTCGATAGCGGCGTTAAGCGCGAGAATGTTGGTTTGAAACGCAATATCTTCGATTGTTTTAATTATGTTTGAGATTTCGTTAGATTTATCGGAAATGTTGTTCATTGCAACAACCATTTCTTTCATGTGCATATTGGAAAGCGACATCTTTTCGCCTGTTTGATTTGCTTTAAGGTTCGCTTCTTCGGCATTTTTTGCGTTAGTGTTAACTTTGTCTTTAAGCGTTAGGATAATGCCGGCAAGTTCTTCAATGGAAGAAGCCTGTTCGGTAGCTCCCGACGCAAGAGACGTAGCTCCGTTGGATATTTGCTCAGCGCCTTGACTGACGTGCGCGGCAGAAATATCGATTTGCTCCATAGTATCCGACAGTCCGTATGCAAGACTGTCCAGCGCTTTGATTATGCTTACGAAATCGCCGTTAAATTCTATCTGCCGGTGAATGTTGAAATTGCCGTCCGCAAGCTGCTTGCAAAGACGCGAAATTTCATCAACATAACCGTTTAGCGATGTTATTGTGCTGTTGATCGAATCGGCAAGCTGACCCGTTTCATCATCGGACGTATGTTCAACACTAACGCTAAGGTCGCCCGAAGCCACCGCGTTCATAGTGTCAACCGTCTTTTTGATCGGCTTTGCAATGCCGTTTGAGGTGAAAATACATATAAAAATGGAATCCGCAATAACAAAAAGACTTACAATGATTGTAATAATGATAGCGGTTTTTGTTTCGCTCATCCACTCATTAACCTCGGTCGAAACTCCGATTACCCAACCGTCCGTTCCGCCGATCCGAGAATAGGCAAGATATCTGTTTATACCGCCGCCGCTGACTCGTCCATATACGGTGGCATTGTCATCGGTCATCGAGATCGCCTGTTCTTCAAGCTCACTGCGGCAGTCATATTCGGTGTTGTCTTTGTGAGTATGATTGACATTGTTCATGCTTTCGTCGACATATTTCTGTTCCATACAAGCGATATATGTACCGTTTTCGTCCATTATGTAGGTCTTTCCCGTCTTGCCGACATGGATCTCATCAATAATATCGTGAAGCATCGCACTGTCGATACCGAAATAAACAACACCGTCAAGTTCGCCGTTATTTACGCCGCCCTTTTTAATGGGAGCGCAAAAATATATGATCGGTCTGCCGCTGACATCTTGCGGACCGAACACAAATTCCACGTTGCCCATACCTTTTAAATAGCAATGGTCGGTTCTGTAATCAATGGTGTCGTCAAGGGTTTCGTATCCCCAGCCGTCCTTGTCGATATAACCGCGTTCGGCGAAGCCGTAGGTATCGGCTCTTTCTTGCAGAAACTCAAGCTTTTCTTCTATGGAATGATTTTCGTCCATTCGCGGATCCATGCCGACTTCCTTGACAATCGCAACATAGCGTGACAAGCGGTTTTCCAAACGCACACTCGTTTGATAAGCGATTTCCGAAAGCGTGGTCTCAATCGTGTTTTGAGTGCTTTGGAAATTCTGATAGCTGCCCAAAATTCCAAGCGCAATAATGCCGAGAATAACCACTGTTAAAATTCTCACAAGCAGCTTGGCTTTAAAAGTCTTATAGATCTTCATGTCATGCCCTCTTTTCTTGTAATTTTATTAAAATTATGCCGTTTCCTATATGACGCTATATTAATTATAACATAACCTATGTTTTACTTCAAGATTTTGCACTTAATTGACAAAAAAATCACTTAATTGACATAAAGACGCCCTGATCAAATATGTTGTTTGAAAAATCGCCGCCGCAATTTTCTTGCGGCGGCTCCGATTTGTGTTAAATATGCGGTTAGAGCATGTATTCATAATATATTGCACGCGTCTTTTCGGCAGATTTTATCGTTGACTGCGTTAAAATTTCTTGACTTGCGACAGCAAGCCCGCGAAAATTTGCCTTGTCAGCGACAAAATCTGCTTGAAAATCCACGCACAAATCCTATGAACACAAGCTCTTACTTTTCTTTTTTGTCCTTTTTACTCTTGTTGTTTTTGAGAGTCTCATCGGATTTTTCGGTTTTAAGTTTGTCATCTTTTTTTTCGGACTTGCTTTCGTTTTTGGGCTTAAACTCTTCGCCGCTTATTTTCGCATAGAACTTCAGCGCGCCGTCGATTTCCTCGTCGTTAGGGTGTACTTTGGTTTTGCCGCCGAACAGCTTAAATCCGCCGATCACGTTTCCGCCCGCACAGCCGTATTTTCCCACGACCTCGCAGTTTTTGAAATGCGCGGTGCCCTCTATCTCTTCGCAGTAGCAGTCTTTATTCACCGTGTAGGTGTAAAGGAAAAATATTTTCTTGTCGCGCGGCATCCAGTTTGCGGCAAAGGACGCTATGTCGCGGTAAAATCCGTCGTCCTCTACCTCGGACGCGAAGCCGATAAGCTCGTATTCCGAAAGATTTGCCGAACGCGTTTGAGTAACGTTTATAATGTCGGCGTGAAATTTTTCCTCGATAGCTTTAACAAGCTTCAAAACGCTCTCGTCCTTTGATTCGTAACAAATAACCGTTTTCATTTTCTTTACCTCTTTACTTTAGTATTTTCCACACGGGAATCAATAAAAATCATATTTTTCCGCACTCTCGTTTGTGCGGTATTCGTGCTTTTCGTAATAACCTATAAGCTCGCCCGAATCGTTTCTCAGAGCGATCATATAAACGTCCTTGTTTTCCTTTTCGTTTCGGAAAGTGTAGACCTTGTTGTGCGACTTGTCCGCCTTGAACCACTCAAGAACGCGCCGTATTTTTTCGTTGGAGTCGGCATTGTGACAATCCTCAAGGCTTTTGCCCGTAAGGTCGCCGTGCTTTTTGTAGCGCTCTCTCGCGGCGGGGTTCATATAGATTACAGTGTTTTGCAGATTGCAGATAACGACGGGCGCTTTGTCGCTGTCTATCACGCTTTTAAAAAATATATCAAGATTCATATTATTACCTCAAACTCCTAATATAGAGAACTCTCCGTCCTCGGAAAGCCCCTTTTCAACAAACGTCTCGATTTCCGAAAACAGCTCGCCGACCTCGTCGCCCGCGTCATGGGCTTTCGAGAGTATATCGTTCCAAAGTTCGCGAGTGACAACGTTGGCGCCCCAGCGGTTGAATTTCAGTCCTTGCACCTCAAACGCGGGCTTGAGCACCAACTCGTAAAGTCTCATATCGCTGAGGATATCGTCGCGCAAATAAAGGCTGTTGTCGTTCCAGAACGTGCTGCCGTCCCATTTTCCGCGCGTGAACTCATGATAGCACGTTCCGCGCCGTTCAAAGTTATCCGTAAAATATTTCATTTGATCACCCGTTATTTTCGTATTCTTCTTGCTTCGCAGTAAAACCGTTTGTCGTGCGCGTGACCCATTGAGAATGTCTTTCTCGGCAGCGCACCGTCCTTTATTACAGTGGGGAACAGTTCCTCTTTTTGCATACTCGGCAGCAGAAATCCTATGGTATTCGGCTGCTTGCAGAGCGACCGCACCACGTCCTCGCCGTGAATATAGTCGATATTACCGCCGTTCTTCTTTAAGTACTCGTCAAGGAATGTCTGAAGCGAACCTACCGTGAGATTTGAAGTCGGCTTTGTTATACTGAATTTGCGTTCCTCGCCGTCGATTATCGCGGTAAATTTTTGCGCACCATCATCGGAAAGTCCCAAAGCGCCTGTCATTTCGCTTAGGAGTTTTTTCGTATCAATATCCGTAACCACGCGGTGGATAGCTTCAAACTCAAGAGCGGGGGAGTGCAGATTTACTATCTCGACAAGCGCGTAACGCGCAAGCTCCGTGTCGGGAGAGCCGTCGCGTTTTTTCTGCTCGTAGCACTCTTTAGCCGTGGCAAGCGAGTGATTTCCGTCGCCCATGGCGAACAGCAGAACGTCTCCGATGTCGTCCGTGTTTTTTTCCGCGAGCCTGTCCAGAGCGTTAAGAACTCTTTCAGCGGCTTCTCCGTTCACCAAAGCTCCCGAAAGGTGCCCGCCGTTCTGCATAAGCTCGAAATCGTAGAGCGCCCGCAAGTCCTTATCGAGAAGCGGCTCTATAACGGTGTTTTCGGGGTCGTCAATAAGTATCATTATGTGCGGAAGCTCCAAAGGCGCGTTCATACGTATCTTAACGCGCGGCGGTATCCGAGAAGCTACGGTAGCTTCTGTCGCGCGGACTTGAGACCGGCTGTCTTTGTTGTAGTCGTACATTTCCAAATCAATAGCGCCCACCAAGCCCGCTCTAAGTCTGCCGTCCGCCTGAACGCGCTTTGTTAAAATAAAACAGTCCTTGTACTCGTCAAACAAGCCGCTGTTCAGATATTCGCTCATAGCGGCGTTTATTTTCTCGATACGTTTTTCGCAGTCGGGCTGTTCAAGGTATATTTCGGGCAGAATGAGCCGCAAGGTTGACGGCGCGTTTCCAACCGTATCGTAAACGGCTTTCCAGTATTCCGGTTCGCCCGTGTACTGGTCGCACGCGACCACCGCCCATTTCTCCATTCCGGTTTCATCAAGCTTAGGCAGAAGTATATCGGTTTTTACGAATGCGTTCATAGTGTACCTCCGTTAGTTCTTTATAATTCCGACCGCCTTGTAGCGTTTAAGCGGATATTCCCGCACGGGAACTCCTTTTTCGAGAGCAAGCTCCACAAGGTGCGAGGTCAAGGGGTCGTTCATCGAGCGCAGTAAGACGATTTCGGGCGCTCGGCGCAATAACACGCGCGTAGCTTCGCCTATGCTCGGTTTAACAAGATTGAGGTCGATCACGCCGAATTCTTCGGCAATTTGGCGCGTTTCCTCCAGTCCCTCTCCGTGCGGCTGTAAACATTCGCTCGGGGAATACGGCGGCAGAGATATCAATTCGCGCTCTATCGCGTTGATGAAATCGTAAGTTCTGTCCGTTTCGCGGAATTTATCGAAATAAAACGCGCCGTGAAAGTCTCCGGGGAATATCAGGTCATTTCGAAGTACCGTCCGCGAAAACAGTCCCGAAGCAACGCTGTTAAGGCAGGAGCAGGGAATGAACACGTCCTCGCGGGTGCCGCAGATATCGCAAACACCCGCCGGGTCGGCGAGAACCGCTGGTCGGCAGTCTATCTCGGGATAATCGGATAACGCTTCGGCAAGCTGCCGAGTTATCGCGCCTTTGCCCGTCCAGCCGTCCACGAACTGTATGCATTTTGCCGAGTGACGGGCGAGAATGTATTCAAGCGCCGCCTTGTCGATGCCGCGACCTCGGATAATGGAAATTGAGTAGTGGGCGGAATGAATTCCGTGTGCCAATTCCAGATAGCGCTTTATCAGCACGCCTATCGGAGTGCCCGCGCGAGCCAGCGACACGATAACAACGTTTTCTCCTTTGGCGCGCAGCATTTGCTCGGATATCGACCGCACCGCCAAAGCCGTCTGCCGCCCCCAAGTTTTGAGTCCTTGTTCGTAAAGCTTTATATACTCCGCGCTCGGCTCATATTCCTCGGGGAGCAGTTCGCAGTAGTGAACGCCTCGGTGCAGCTTTTCTTGACGTTCCTCGGCGTTCATCGGGGAAATTTTCCCCGTAACGTCCTTTAACAGTAGTCGGCAGTCGTTCGATTTCAGAGAAGTACGCATAGACTTGCCGCGCCAGCGAACAACAACGATACGAGAGCCGCCGCAGGCTCCGCAGGTGAGATTTAAGGCTGTCTCGTCGATATTCTCCGCGTCCGTCATTACTATTGTAACGCCGCTCGTCACTTTGTTGTATAGATAAACCGTTCGTGAGCCGTCGTACAGACTTGGCAAAACCGCTCGGTTCTTTATCGGGTAGCCCTCCGTCAAATTCGGCAGAACGGGGCTTCTGGTCACTCCGTGGACAAACGTCTTATACCCTTTATCCGCAAGCATTTTTCCAAGAATAAGCGGCGGCAGACATAGTTCTTCGGTGCCGATAAGCTCCACGGTCTCAGTATTGCGGAGAACGTCGGATAGGCGCTCCGAAATATCGCCGCAAAGCCGTTCACATTCCTCGAAATATTTCGCGCAGCCGACTCCCAAACGAATGTCGTACAGCGCGTTAAGGCTGATATCAAGGTCGGGAACTTTTGAGAGCGGCGGCTCGTTTTCGCCGAATTTCTCGGGAAAATCGGCGGCGGTAATACTGTCGTATAAGAATTTCGCGTGAACGTCAACGCTTATCTCCGCGAGATTATCAACGCTTTCTCGGGTCGCCGCGAACGCGTGCGCGGAGATAGCCGCGGAGGTTTTTGTCTGAAGCAGCTTTGCCAGCGCCTTTACAGTGTTCCCCGTAGTAAATTCATCGTCTATTATAAATATATGTGCAAATTCGGATAAGTCAACGTCCGCGCGGCAGCAAAGTTTGTGAGTGGGCGCGTGACTGTGCGTTTCCTCAAACGAAACGCTTTCGCACCAATCGGGCAGCTCTTCGCGCGTGGTGCTTATCAAAAAGCAGCGCTCTCCAAGAGCTTTCGCAGCAAGCGCTCCGATACCCACTGCAGTTTCCGCGAAAACTATCGTAAGACATTTTCCTTCGGTGCAAATCCGCTTCATTTCTTCGCCCATTTCGGCGCAGTGTAAAGCGGTTTCGCGCGGGTCGGAGGGGTAGTGCTTCGATTGGAATTTGTTGACTATCAAAAAGTCGCGGCGCGGGTTGTTTTCGCGTTTGGCGATACCGAATTTATCGGGTATCGTTGTAAGATCGTTAGACATTTTATGGTTATTCTCCGTCTAAAATATATGTTTTATGTGCGGCGTTCGTTATTCAACAGCTTTACAGAGCCGTTCAATATCATTCTTAAATAGTCCTCGGGCGAACGTATCGGCTCGGGTGTAAGAACGCCGCCGCCCGCTATTTCCCCAACGCTGTGGACGTCCGAGCCGCCGGTCTGCGGCAGTCCGTATGATTCGGCGTAAGCCCGGGCGCGGTCGTTCCAAACCGCAGAGCCGCCGAACAACGGCTTGGAGTTCCGCAGATTGACGGCTTCTACCGCGTCGACGTGGTGGGGATAGAGACTGATGTGCGGAATGTAGTCCGCTTCGCGAAACGGATGTGCCTGAACAATGAATCCCCCCGTTTTGCGAACCTCGTCAAAAAGCTCTGTCTCGCGGGCGTTCATCAAAAGATACTCGTTGTCTTTCAGCCATTGCTTATCCTTGTTGTATATAAGGAGGTCCGCGCCGTTTATCGTCCATTCAACCCCGAAGAAAACGGCAAGTCCTATCTTCGCGCCCTCTTCACGAGCGTTTTCGTAGCCCTTGCAATAAAGGTCAATGCGCTGTTCCCACGGCAGGTCTTGGGGCACGGTGGTGCTGGAGTTGAAGAAGTGGTCGGTGACGAATATCCCGTCGTAGCCGCGCTCCTTGTGCGCCCGAGCCATTTCCGCGCCCGTGGAGGAAGCGCACGCGCTGCTCTCCGAGGTATGCAGATGTGTTTCGTATTTATACAAATTATGTTATCTCCTTGATTTGTTCAATTAAAGTTCGGTTGATCAGTGGGTGTCAAACCACGAGCGTCCGCTTTTTGCGTCGACGATCAGCGGCACCGACAGCTCCGCCGCCGCCTGCATTTCCTCTCTGAGAATTTGCAGAGCCTTGTCAGCCTGTTTCTCGGGCGCTTCCACGATAAGCTCGTCGTGTACTTGAAGAATTAGACGAGCCTCGAGCAGCTCCGCTTTCAGCCGTTTGTAAACGCGTATCATCGCAATCTTGATAATGTCTGCGGCAGTGCCCTGAATGGGCGTGTTCATCGCTATGCGCTGCCCCAGCGCCTTAACCACTTTGTTGGAGGACAGTATCTCGGGGATAAACCGTCTCCGACCGAACATCGTCACAGCGTAACCGTCCGCTTCGGCAGAGGATTTCACGCGCTCCATATAAGCCTTGACTCCAGAAAAATGCGTAAGATAATCGTCAATGTAACGTTTTGCGTCCGCAACCGTAGTGCCGATGTCTTTGGCGAGCGAGAACGCGCCTATACCGTAAACGATACCGAAATTTACCGCCTTAGCCTTGCGGCGAAGGTCGGGGTCGGATTGCCCCGCCGTTTTGCGGAACACGCTTTCGGCGGTTTCCGCGTGAATGTCGCGGTTCTGTTTAAACGTATCTATCATCACTTTATCATCTGAAAGCGACGCCAGCACGCGCAGCTCTATCTGCGAGTAGTCCGCGTCGCAAAGCACGTAACCGTCGCCAGCCACAAAGAACTTGCGGAAATTGCGCCCAAGCTCCGTCCGCACGGGAATGTTCTGTATATTAGGCTCCGCCGAACTTATTCTGCCCGTTCGTGTCTCAGTCTGCTTGAAAGTCGTATACATTCTGCTGTCGGGCGCGACGGCGTTTTGCAGCCCCTTAACGTAGGTGTTATAGAGCTTCGTAAGTTTTCTGTATTCCAACAGCGGCTTAATTATCGGGTGCTTGTCGATAAGCCCCTCAAGCGTTTCACTGTCCGTGGAGTAGCCCGTTTTGCGCTTTTTACCCGCGGGAAGTCCCAGCTCTTCAAAAAGCACCGCAGAAAGCTGCTTCGGACTGCCGAGATTAAACTTGCGTCCCGCAAGCGAACACACCTCGTCCTCCAGTTCGGCGATACGCGGACGTATCTCGTCGCCGAATTTCGCCAAACTTTCGCAGTCCATAGCTATTCCATAGTGCTCCATAGAAGCCAGCACCTCGGAAAGCGGTATCTCGATGTCGCGCAGAACTTTCAGCATACCCGCAGAGCAAATCTCCGTATAAAGAGCCTTGTTAAGCTCGATAAGCGATTTTACAGGCTCGTCTTTGCGGAATTCTATTGAATACTTTCCGCAAAGACGCTCGATTTCGTAGTCCGAAGCGTTCACGTCCAGCAGATAAGCCGCCAACGTCATATCAAATGTAACGCACGGCGGTTTAATGTCAAGATTTATACATTTTGTATAAAAAGTTTTTGAGTTTTCCGTGTGTATACTATCGGCGCTTTCCAGAATTGACTTGACGTCTCCGTCCATTTGCTCCGTTCCGCGATAAACGACTATCTCATCATTTAAGATTAGCACGTTCAGAGTGTTCTCGTCATAAGGCTCGGTATCTGCGGTGACCGAGTGTGCGCTTTCGTTGTTTTCCGATTTTTGTGTGGAGCCTTTGGCGGCTGTTATCTCGACTTTATTTCCCGCAACGCTCTCCAACCCCAGCTTCTTCACAGCGGAGTTCATTCCAAGCTCGCGCAGAATACCGACGAGCGCGGCTTTGTCGCCGCCTTTGACCTCGTAGTCGTCAAGCTTCTCGGAAACGGGAGCCGTAAGGCATATCTCACCGAGCGTTCGCGACAGCTCCGCGCTTTCGCGGCCTTTTTCCAGCTTCGTGCGAACGCCTTTTGTTATATCGAGTTGTGATAAATTGTCGAAAATATACTCTATGTTATGATATTTTTGGATAAGTCCGAGCGCCGTTTTCTCGCCGATACCAGCAACGCCCGGGATATTGTCGGAGCTGTCGCCCATCAGCGCCTTGACCTCCAACATTTCGCGCGGCGAGACCCCATAGACCTCCGCTATCTTATCGGGAGTGTAAAATACGTCCTCCTTGTTGGAAGCAAGCCGCACGGTGACGCGCTCGTTCACTAGCTGAAAGCTGTCGCGGTCGCCCGTCATAATAACGCAGTCCGCGTCCTGTTCATAGGCGGCGCGCGAGAGCGTTCCGATGATGTCGTCAGCTTCGTAACCCTCGCGTTCCGTTACGGTCACACCCAGCGCTTTCAGGATATCCTTTATGAGCGGCATTTGCGCGGCGAGTTCATCGGGCATTGCGTGGCGCGTTCCCTTATACTCGGCGTATAATTTGTGCCGAAATGTCGGAGCTTTCAAATCAAACGCCGCGCAAATTCTGTCGGGCTGTTCCTCTTTAATAAGCTTCATATAAATGTTCATAAAGCCCGTAAGCGCGTTTGTCGGCACGCCCTTTGGAGACGTCAGCAGACGTATTCCGTAAAACGCGCGGTTCATTATACTGTTTCCATCGATCAGTAAAAGCTTCATTTTGACGTACCCCTTTCATCACTGCACAAAATACCCTTCAGTTTATCCGAAAGCTCTTTGAATTCGCTTTTCGGCGGCGGTACGGCAATCGGTTCCTCCGGCAAATCCGGCAGTTCGGGTATATCGGGAGCCATCGTATCCGCCGCGGGCGTAAAACTCGGCAGCTTTGAGAAATGCTCGCGCTTTAGTTTTCCGAGAGGAAAGCTTTCAAGATACGCGCGGAAATACGCCGCAAAAAATGCTGCAAGAGCCGTAAGAGCAGTTACAACAGAGAGTACGGCTATCGCCAAAAGCGCCGGTTCGTTGTTTCCGAGCGCTCTCGTGATGAACATTGCTGCAGCGAACGCGCCGTCTCCGCAGAAAAGCAAGACTTTAAATGCCACCATATCACCTACCGAGAGGAACGCCGTTCCCACAAGGATGATTTCACACACCGCTGTTGACGCTATCACCGCCGCGCCCGTACGCAGCGCCGCCGCAAGGACTATGCAGACTGCGGCAACCGCGAGATGAATATAGAAGCAAAGTCGTATAAACCGCCGAAATTTGGATATCTTCCGTGTTCGTGCTGCGTTAAAATCCTCTTCGATATTACCCGCTGTATAAAAATGAAGAAGTTTTCGTTCAATGGTATTGTTCATATTGGCTCCCGGTTTTAATTTAAATAATTTCATCAAGCTCTTTGAGCCAAAGCGCTGCTGCCGCGTCCGATGGCATTCGCCAGTCGCCGCGCGGCGAGAGCGTCACCGAGCCGACTTTCACGCCGTCCGGCAGACAGCTCCGCTTAAACTGCTGCGAGAAAAATCTGCGGTAGAACGTCTTTTCCCATTTGAGTATCGTTGCGTCGTCAAACTCCCCCGCGAACGCGTTTTTCGCCAGCCTGAACACCTTTTTAGGCGGGAACGCCCAGCGTATGCCGTTGTAAAGGAAGAAGTCGTGCAGTTCGTAAGGTCCCACCAGATCCTCGGTTATTTGGGATATCTCGCCGTCCTTTGGAGGTATCAGCTCCGGCGAAACGGGCGTATTGAATATGTCCAGAAGAACTTTCTTGAGTTCTTCATTTCCGCAAGTCATTGCGTAAAAGTAAACAATATGCCTTACCAACGTTTTCGGTACGGACGAATTTACGCCGTACATACTCATGTGATCGCCGTTGTAGGTCGCCCAACCGAGCGCCAGTTCGGATAAATCGCCCGTGCCGATGACCATTCCGCCATCTTTGTTTGCGATATCCATTAAAACTTGAGTGCGCTCGCGGGCTTGACCGTTCTCGTAAGTTACATCGTGAACATTCTCGTCCTGTCCGATATCCTTAAAGTGAGAGCGCACGCTATCGGAAATATCGATAACGCGCAAGTCCGTGCCGAGAATGCCGCACAGCTTCTCCGCGTTGGACTTAGTGCGCTTTGTAGTGCCGAAGCACGGCATTGTGACAGTGATGATATCGTGAGCCGAACGTCCGAGCAGCTTCATAGCCTCCACGCATACAAGCAGAGCCAGACAACTGTCCAACCCGCCCGAAATGCCCACGACTACAGACTTGCAGTTTGTGTGTTCAATCCGTTTTGAAAGTCCGTGCGCCTGCATAGTCAAAATGTCGCGGCAGCGTTTCGCTTTTTCGTCCTCCTGCGACGGCACGAACGGGCGCGGTTCAAATTTCCGAGTAAGTTCGGTAATGCGCGGCTCCATATTGAACCATATCTCCTGAATATCTTCGCTGTTTGCTTGGAACGACGTGTTGCGCTGACGTTCAAGCGCCATTTTCCGCACGTCTATTTCGCTTATCGTAAGACCCGTAGTGAACAGTTCGCTTTCGGCAAGCACCGCTCCGTTTTCGGCTATCATACGCTTGCCGCCGAATACGAGGTCTTGGGTGCTCTCGCCGTCGCCAGCGGACGCGAAAATATATCCGCAGAGCAGTCGTGCGGACTGCCCCGAAACTAACTCGCGGCGGTACAAGTCCTTGCCTATCGTTTCATTGGAAGCAGACAAGTTCGCGATTATCGTTGCTCCGCCAAGCGCCAATTTAATGGACGGCGGTTCGGGCGACCACAAGTCCTCGCATATTTCCACAGCGAACTTAAAATCGGTGAACTCCGCGCACACAAAAACAAGATTTGTGCCAAACTCGCGGTACTCGCCGTCCAACGTAATGGGGTGATACGCCTTGTCGTCGGGTGCGGGCGTAAATTGCCGCATTTCATAGAACTCGTTGTAGTTCGGGAGATATTTCTTAGGCACAACGCCCTTTATTTCGCCGCTTTGGAATATCACCGCGCAATTATACAGTTTGCCATATCCATCGTGCACCAATGGACAGCCCACCGTCACGAGCATATCCGAGCCTTTGCTCGCTTTTACGATACGCGAAAGTGCCGCCTTCGCTCCGTCAAGCAGAGTTTTTTGATAAAACAGATCGTGGCAAGTATAGCCCGTAACGCACAGCTCCGGGAATACAAGTATATTCACGCCCTTGGCTTTTGCTTCATTCATCAGCGCTATTATTGCGTCCGCGTTGTATTCGCAATCCGCGACGCGTATTTTGGGCGTTGCCGCCGCGACCTTTATAAATCCATCAAACATTTTTTCTCCTTAGGCAATCTCTATAAACTCTTTGCTCTCTGCTCCGTTGTACAGCTAAAATTAAATTTATTCTTTGCATATCACAACATACCATTTTAATTATACACCATTCCGCACGTTTTATCAATAGGAAAAACGAAAAGCCCCGTGTTGAACGGGACTTTTTGTGCATATTTACTAAATTTATCCAATAATTATTGATGTGCCGCTTGAGCCGCCTTTTCGGCTTCGGCAGCCGCCACGGAGATATCGTTCATCGAATCGGAAATGTTCTCAATATCGCTGAAAAGCGTACGAATTTGGTTGTTAATTTCGTTCATCGATTTCTTGATACCCGCCAGCGTGTGCTCAATCTCGGTGGCTTGCTTGCTGTTCTTATCGGCAAGAGTGCGCACCTCCTGCGCGATAACGTTAAAGCCCGCACCCGCAGAACCCGCGCGTTT
Organism: uncultured Clostridia bacterium; assembly: GCA_947629945.1. Taxonomy (GTDB): domain Bacteria; phylum Bacillota; class Clostridia; order Oscillospirales; family Ruminococcaceae; genus CAG-115. The sequence continues at coordinate 32,673 of CANRFR010000001.1, forward strand.
CGCTTCAATAGACGCGTTAAAGCCGATAAGCGTGAGCTGCGTAGACGCGTTCTCAATGGTCTTTACGAAAGCGTCAGTGTTGTCGACGGATTTCACGGAGCGCGCAACAGCTTCCTTAATGTGCTCGCAGTCGCGTTCGATACATTCCACGGCGTTCACGGCGTCGCTGATTTTCTGACCAAACGCGGAAGCGGAGGAGGCTCCGTCCAAATCAATACGCGCCTCTTCAGCTCTCTTTGCAGAAAGCGTCCGCATATAACCCGATTCAGCCATTTCGCTGACCATTTGCGAAAGCAGCTCCGCCGCTGCGGCAACGCGCTGTTCCGGCATAACTTCCATCTTGCCGGCTGCTGCGGAGTATTCCGTGGCGGAGATGCCGAGATTTTTTGCGTTAGAAGCGTTTTGGCGCTCGTTGGGCTTTGTCGTGAAAACCTGTCCGCCGATTATAACGCCCACGCATACTCCGCGAACAACTACGGGCACTGCGAACTCGGCGGCTCCGGTGCGGCAAACCTCCGTTGCGGGACGCAGCAAGTGCTTTGCTGTATCGATTAGTTTGCGGCTAAAGGTTTTGCAATGTTCCGCGCCCATAGTCGACCGCTTCACGCAGTTCGCGCAAAAGTCGGGCTGACCGCACCAATATGTAGAGCTTGAAACATCCTCGTCCTTGCCCAAAGCCGCCGCAGACATCCCCGTTGCCTCCGAAAAAGATTCCATAAGTGAGCGCAGCGCACTCGATTCGATTACATCGTTAAGTTTGAGATCTTCAATTTCCATTTTTTTACTCCCGAATCGGTTTTAAAAACCGTTGTTGTTATAAATTTTACATAAAACAACTTGCTTGTTTTGTAATACATTTATTATACTACTGTTGCTAAAATAAATCAAGGGGATTTTTCTATATTTGGACAATTTGAACAAAATAAACCGCGTCGTTTTTGCTATTTAGCAGTATAAATTTTTTTCGGAGAAAATACAGAAGCGGCTGCGGCGGCAGAAAACGGCAAGTTCTATGATTTTATCCAAAAAACCCTTGAAAAAAAATCGGAAATGTAGTATAATATATATTGTGTATATTTCGGCGTTCCGTCCATCGGCGCGTCAACGGACTTTTAAAATCGGAGGTTTGTTATGGAGTTTATCAGCGAGCGAACCGCGTATACGATGATTTCCGATACAGTAGTCAAAGCGGGGGTTTCTCTGTTCAACGCGGTAAAATACGTTTATATGATAGCCGACAAGGATTTTTACAATATCAGCGTAAAGGACATTTTCAAGATAACCTTAAAGAACATCACGGACACCGCCGCTCTCTACAATACAGGCATTAAGCTTGACAAAGAACGCTGCCGTGAGATGAGTTCGCCGGAGTACGAGCGCGTTTTGTCGCTTATGGTGTATTCGTTCGCGGTGCGGCTGCCAATGCTCAAGGATGTGAAAACGCCGTCGGGATCGCTTACCGACAAGCAGATAAAGACCATCTACGATATGGCAATATCAAAGGGCGCGGGTAATTTTGAAAACGTTATCACCGACGATTTCGAGGAGATACGCCGTATGGTGAAGCTGGGAAGAGCTGTTCCCGCTTATGACGCGGAGTGGTACAAAAGCTATATATACGGATATGTACCGGCTCTGGCGGCGGTCAACAATCGGAATATGTTTCTGTTGGGCTGCTGCGACATTTTGTTCACGTTGTTTTACGGCGCTCTTGAGGAACAGCTTGAAGCGCTGCTGAATAAGCTGTCGGGAACTTGATGTTTCCGAAAAAGGAGGAGGCTCGATAATGGTAAAAATTTGCGCCGACAGCGTCTGCGACCTGTCGGAGGAGTTGAAAAAGCGCTATGACATAAGCGTTGTGCCGCTTTATGTAAACGCGGACGGCAAGGCTTTCAAGGACGGCGTTGAGATAACGCAGAAAGACGTGTTCAAGCACTACCGTGAAACGGGGAATTTGTGCTCCACAGCAGCCGTGAACGTTGAGGATTTCAAAACGTTTTTTGAGAAAGAGCTTAAAGGCTATGACGAACTTATTATTATCACTATCAGTTCGGAATTCTCGGGTTGTTTTCAGAACGCCAACATAGCCGCCGAGGATTTCCCGAATGTCCGCGTTGTGGATTCCCGAAATTTGTCGACGGGCGAGGGGCTGGTGGCTGTTTCGGCAGCTAAATTGGCTCAGCGGGGGCTTTCGGCGGACGAGATAGTCGGCAAACTTTCGGGAATTATACCGAAAGTGGACGCGTCGTTTTTCGTTGCGAACGTTGAATATCTGCATAAGGGCGGGCGGTGCTCGTCTATCGCGGCTCTCGGAGCAAATCTGTTGAAATTAAAGCCGTGTATCGAGGTTCGCGGCGGTAAAATGACGGTGTCGAAAAAATACCGCGGCAGCATTGAAAAGACGATACAAAATTACATTAAGGATCGTCTGGAAAACGCCGACGTCGACGATGATTTGATTTTCATAACCCACACCACCTCTAAGGAAAATACCGAGCTTGCCGCGCGTGAGATCAAAAAGTACAAGAACTTCAAGGAGATTGACGCTACCGACGCGGGGTGCACGGTGGCGTGTCATTGCGGAGAGGACACGCTCGGGATACTGTTTATCCGCAAGTGAGGTGCGCTGTGCTCCGAACGCGGCGGGAGACCGGATGTCACGGCGGAACGAATTCTCGCCGAACGGCTGCACAGCTTTCGGGTAATAGAGACGAGCCGTCGAGCATATAATGTCACGAGGTGATTTTTATGCAGAATATACAAACGGTCGGAAAGTATTCGTTTATTAAACAGGACAGACCTGTTCTTAAAGCGGAGCTTCGCGGCGGCGCCGAGTTTCCGAATCTTCACGGGGACGTTTATGTTTACACTTTGCCCTCGGGAATTTATATTCAGGGAGATTTTGAGGGCTTGCCCGTAACGGAGGAGCTGCCGTTTCACGTTCACGATGGTCTGATGTGCGAGGAGCATGGCGAGAAGATATTGTTGCTGCCCGATGTGATGTCGGACGCGGAGGGCGCCGCTTCGGCGCAAATCTACCTTGACCGTGTTAATTCCACGCAGATAGCGGGCAAACCGATCGTTATGCATCTTCATCGCGGAGATAAAGATGTTGAATTGGCTTGCGGGCTTTTGGAGCGCGTTTTGTGAAACCGTAATGCCGTCGTAATCGGGCGTTACGGAACTTTTTAAAAGGAAAGTGTTCCCGTAATGAGGGAAAAATAAAATTAAGGAGAAAACAAAAATGAGTGAAGTGAGAGACGAAACTTTGTGGGAAAGCGGCGAACGCAAGATTGAGTGGGTAAAGCGCAATATGCCGCTGCTTAACGGTATTGAGAAAGAGTTCGCGGCGGAAAAGCCGTTCGCGGGAAAGAAAGTCGCGCTTTCGGTGCATTTGGAGGCTAAGACCGCGTATCTGTGCAAGGTGCTTGCGGCGGGCGGCGCAGAAATGTTCGTAACTGGCTCGAATCCTCTTTCCACACAGGACGACGTGGCGGCGGCGCTGGCTCACGACGGACTTAACGTGTTCGCGTGGCACGGCGCTACGGACGAGGAGTATCACGCGCACATCGCGAAAGTTATCGAGGCGGCGCCGAACATCATCATAGACGACGGCGGAGATTTGGTGAACCTGATACACAACGAGCGTCCCGACCTTATCACGAACGTGCTCGGCGGCTGCGAGGAAACTACGACGGGTATAATAAGACTGCTTGCGATGGACAAGGCAAAGGCGCTGAAGTTCCCGATGGTGCTCGTGAACGACGCGGATTGCAAGCACCTGTTTGACAACCGTTACGGTACGGGTCAGTCCGTTTGGGACGGCATCAACCGCACGACTAACCTTATCGTAGCGGGCAAACAGGTGGTAGTCGCGGGCTACGGCTGGTGCGGAAAGGGCGTGGCTATGCGCGCTAAAGGCTTGGGCGCGGAGGTCGTCGTTACGGAGATAGATCCTATTAAGGCTATGGAAGCGGTAATGGACGGCTTCAAGGTAATGCCTATGCGTGAAGCGGCTAAAATCGGCGACTTTTTTGTGACCGTTACGGGCTGCGCGGACGTTATCGGCGAGGAAGCTTTCAACAATATGAAAGACGGCGCTATATGCTGCAACGCGGGACATTTCGACGTTGAGGTCAATATGGCGAAGCTCCGTGAGATCGCCGTTGACAGCTATCAGGCGCGCAATAACATTATGGGATACAAGCTGAAAAACGGCAATACGATATTTGTCATTGCCGAGGGCAGACTTGTAAACCTTGCGGCGGGCGACGGTCACCCGGCGGAAATTATGGATATGTCTTTTGCAATTCAGGCGCTCTCCGCCGAGTATATCGCGAAGAACGCGGACAAGCTCAAGGCTCGTGAGCAAATGACGGTAAACGTACCCAAGGAAATAGACAGAAAAGTTGCCGAGCGCAAACTTGCCGCGTGGGGCTTTGAGATAGACAAGCTTACTCCCGAACAGGAGAAATATCTTGGAAGCTGGGAAGTTTGACGCGCTTTTTTCCGATATCGACGGAACGCTGATATTCTCCGCGAAACGTTGCCGCGAGGGCGATACGGTTATCGAATACAAGAACGGCGAGCCTATCTCCTGCATAACGGAAGTTCAAGCGGAGTTGTTTTCAAAGCTTCAAAACGTCATTCCGGTGACTACAAGAAGTATCGAGCAATATAAGCGCATTGAATTCGCGAAGTTCGGCTTTAGGCCGCGGTACGCGCTGTGCGATAACGGCGGCACGCTTCTTGTGAACGGCGAACCGGACAAGACATGGTCGGAGTGGTCGGCGGGTATATATGATGAGTGTGCGGATGAACTGAGGCGGTTTAAAGAGCTGCTTGAACGGGATAAGCGCCGCAGTTTTGAGATACGTTTAGTGGACGGGCTGTTTCTGTTTACAAAAAGCTCCGCGCCCGACGAAACGCTGAAAGCGCTCGGATGCGGCGGGTTGTGCGAGAGTTTTTCAACGGGAGAAAAAGTGTACGTCGTGCCTAAAGCGCTTAATAAAGGTTCGGCAATGCGTAAGCTGGCAAGACGATTGAATGTTTCGGATTACGCGGCGGCGGGCGATTCGCTTATGGATCTGTCAATGCTGAACGCGGCGGATACGGCGGTCTTTCCGAGCGATCTCGATGGCTCGGTAACTGCTCAAAGCAAGTTTATGTTCGGTCGTGAGCGGTTTCCGGAGCGTTTGACGCAATGGGCGGCGAAAGCATAAATAAAGCGTTAAGGCTTTGCGCAGCGGAATTTCTACAGGTCTTGAGTTTGAAGCGCAGCCGAGGGAGCGCAGCCGGTGCGTTGCCGCAAGCGGCAATCTTTCAAACTCAAGATTTTGTGTTTATTTAGTTAAGGAGATCCAATGTTCAATATTTTAGTGGCAGACGACCAGGAGCATATCAGGCGGCTTTACGAGTTCACGCTGGAGAAGAACGGATACAAGACGTTCGCGGCGGAAAACGGGGAGCAGGTTCTGGAAATAATGTCGGAAGAGCGGATAGACCTGGTGATATTGGACGTGATGATGCCAAAGATGGACGGCTATGAGACGTTGAAAGCTCTGCGTGAAAGCGGCAGCGACGTGCCCGTGCTGATAATCACGGCAAAGGACGCGTCGGAAGACGTGCGGCGTTCGTTTGTGCTGGGCACGGACGACTATATGACAAAGCCCGTGGACGAGATAGAAATGCTTTTGCGTATAAAAGCGCTTTTGCGCCGAAGCAAAATCAGCGAGGAAAAGCGGCTTACTGTAGGCGGCACGGAGTTGGTTTACGATTCGTTTACGGTAATTCGCGGCGGCGAAACGACCGTTTTGCCGCGCAAGGAGTTTCAGATCCTGTTTAAATTGCTTTCCTACCCGAACAAAACGTTTACCCGTCAAAGTATTATGGACGAATTTTGGGATATGAGCTCCGACAGCGAAGCACGCACGGTCGACGTGCATATAAACCGTCTCCGCGAGCGCTTTAAGGACAATCCCGATTTTTCAATTGTAACGGTGCGGGGACTTGGATATAAGGCTATCAAAAATGTTTAGGACGGCTTTAAACACTTCGGCGGATTTTGCAGAGTAATGCGTTAAAAGTTGCGCTCGAAAATCCGCTCGCCCTATGAGAACAGGTTCTTATTTTGAGGACATTATGAGGAAAAAGAAAAATCCGTTTTTGGTTGTAAACCGCATAGGAATGAAGCTGACGATACTTTCTGCGCTGATAATACTGGCGGCGGAAATATTGGGCTTTACGGCAACGATAGTCATAGGCTTTCTGACGGACGGTACCAACAACACCGTTCAGGTGCTCGGTTCAATAATCGCGAGTATATTTATTGGAGCGCTGCTGGCGTTCATAATCGGAAACAACGTCTTGAAGCCGCTGTCGGAGCTTGTAAAGGCGACGCGGCGCGTCACGAACGGCGATTTTGACGTAACTCTGGATATCGGCTGGGCGGAGCGCCACACGATAAAGGAGCTTTACGAGCTTATCCGCGACTTCAACGAAATGACCGAGGAACTGCGCCGTACCGAGCTTTTCCGTAAGGACTTCATATCGAATTTTTCGCACGAGTTCAAAACGCCGCTGGTATCGATACGCGGCTTTGCGCGGCAGCTTTACGAGGGAGATCTAACGCCCGAGCAGCAAAAGGAGTTTTCAAAAATAATCCTCGACGAGACCGAGTATCTGTCAAAGCTTTCGCAGAACACGCTGCTGATGACAAATCTGGAGAACAAAGACATCATCACCGATAAAACAAGCTTCTCGCTCGACGAACAGCTCCGAAACTGTATGATACGTTTGGAGCCGCAGTGGAGCGCCAAAAATATCGATATAAATATGGATTTGGACGAGATATGTTATTATTGGAACGAGCCTATGCTGGCGCACGTCTGGAACAATCTGTTCGACAACGCCGTAAAGTTCACAATCGTCGGCGGAAGCATTGGCGTTTCGCTTAAAAGAAAGGACGGGCTTATCGTTGTGAGAATATCCGACAGCGGCTGCGGTATTCCCGAGGAAGCGCTTTCGCATATTTTCGAGAAGTTCTATCAGGCGGACAGTTCTCACGCGACTAAAGGAAACGGCTTGGGACTGTCGCTTGTCAAAAAGATAGTCGAGTTGTGCGAGGGTGATATTTCGGTGTCGTCGGAGGTCGGCAAGGGCACCGAGTTTACAGTCGAACTGAGGGATAAACGATGACATATTCAAATTCCAAAATGCAAAAGCTTTTAAGCTTTCACGACGATGAGCAAGGAGCCGACAAGCAGCTTGATAAGCTCTTTGAAAAATGCAAAGCCGCTCTCGGAAGTTATAAAACGGTGCGTAAATTTGAGGAAAAGCTGATACTCCGCAATCTTTTCTTTATTGACGGACGGCTTGACGTTAAGCGATATAGGTCAACGGGTATGTCGCTCGGCGAGTTATCGCAAATACCGGATTTTCAGTGTGTTATCCTCTTTTCCGCGCCGAACGTTCCGCCGATAAAGTGCCGCTTTAAACGCGCTTTGCAGAGCCTTAACGAAATTATGCAAGTTTCGGCAGTATTTTGGATAATGAACGAACGTTTTAATTATGTTGTCGAATTTTACCGCGGAACAGCTTCCGTTTGCGAATTGAGGAATTAGTTTACGGTGCTGTTTAAAGGAGATTATGAATGGCTGATTTAACAGGCGGGGAATATTTCCGCTCGTGGCGATTGCAGGGAATATTGAATTTGGAGATAGCTGCCGGCAATTACATAGCGAAAACCATATTCACTGCGATCCAAACCGTGGTGATATTGGAAGTGCCGTATATGTCGCCCATCGTCGAGAACGACAGCGTTGTCGTTTATGGCGAACGCGACTTGGGTAATGATGTTTTTAAGATGTCGTATTTAGATGTTGAAACAGATGAGATACTCGCGTGTTTTTTGCGAAAAAACATTATGGAAAAACTCGGCGGCAGAGCGAAAAAAATCGGTAAGTGGTTTAAGGACGAGATAAAACGCATTAAGCATGACGCGTTTTTAAAGTGAGGTACATAATATGAACGACTGGAACAGCGAACAGTATCTGAAATTCAAAGCGCAGAGAACGCAGCCCGCTGTTGACTTGGCGGCGCGGCTAGGCGGCAGTCCGAGCGGCAGCCGGAGCGAAATTATAGACCTCGGGTGCGGTCCGGGAAATTCAACGCGCGTGCTGAAAAACCGTTTTCCGAACGCGCATATCGTCGGAGCGGACAGCAGCGAAAATATGCTTGAAAAAGCCCGTGCGGAAAATCCCGATTTGGAGTTTATTCGGTTGGACTTGAACGAGGATATGAGCAGATTGAACGGTAAATTCGACGTGGTTTTCTCAAACGCGTGCTTTCAGTGGCTGCCAAACCATCGAGAACTGCTTCCGCGGGTTTTCTCTCTTTTGAAGAGCGGCGGCGCACTTGCCGTGCAGATACCTATGAATTATGACGAGCCTGTTCACAAAATAATTCGGCGCGTTTCCGAAAGTTCAAAGTGGAGCGATAAATTCCACGAAAAGCGTATTTTCGGCACGCTGACCATACCCGAATATCACGATGTTTTAAGCGGACTTACCGACGATTTTGAGATGTGGCAGACGGTTTACTGTCACCGTATGCCGAGTATAGAAAGCATAATCGAATGGTACCGCGCGACGGGACTGCGACCGTACCTTAACGCGCTTTCCGAAGCGGACGGAGCGGAATTTACAGCGGAAGTTTCCAAAGAACTGGAAAAGGAGTATCCAAAACAGAAAAACGGCGAAATTATTTTCAGATTTCCCAGATTTTTCTTTATTGCGAAAAATAAATTAACGGAGGTATTTTATGAACGAAGTTTACGAAAAGCTTATGAAGTGTTATGAGGCGGTCGAGAAAAAGACGTCGTTTAAGCCCGAGCTGGCGCTTATTCTTGGCAGCGGTCTGGGCGATTTCTGCGACACGATGGACGTTAAGGAAACTCTGTCCTACAGCGAGATACCGGGCTTTCCGACTTCCACAGTGGCAGGGCATAAGGGACAGTTCGTGTTCGGCTATTCGGGCGAAGTTCCGATTGTCGCAATGCAGGGCAGAGTGCATTATTACGAGGGATACTCGGTACAGGACGTGGTGCTCCCCACAAGGCTTATGAAGCTGATGGGCGCGAAAACGCTGTTTCTGACCAATGCCGCAGGCGGTATTAATCCGTCGTTTCACGCGGGTGACTTTATGCTTATCTGCGACCATATTTCGAGTCTCGTGCCGTCGCCGCTAATCGGCGCTAACATTGAAGAACTCGGCACGCGTTTTCCCGATATGAGCGAGGTTTACAGCCGCCGCTTGCGCACGATTATCGAAAACTCCGCGGCTGCCGAGGGAGTTCCGCTTCAGCGCGGGGTGTATATCCAGACCACGGGTCCCAATTACGAAACTCCCGCCGAAATACGCGCTTACGGGCGCTTGGGCGCGGACGCAGTGGGAATGTCCACCGCTGTTGAAGCGATAGCCGCGCGCCATTGCGGAATGGAGATCTGCGGAATTTCCTGTATTTCCAACCTTGCTGCGGGTATCTCGAGCAACCCGCTCTCACATAAGGAGGTTCAAGAGACCGCCGACCGCGTCGCACCGCTGTTCAAGAAGCTGGTGAAGCGCGCGATAAATGATATTTCCAAATCTTCCCAAGCGTAAATGTCGTATAAGATAAAACTTCCCTTTAAAATCAGCTATATATTTTTGCTCTCAGCCGCAATTCAGGTGGCTGAGAGTTTTTATATGAAATTATTGTATAAATCGTATTTTTGTTTTTTGCAACAAGCATAGAAAGTGTTATTAAATCATCGGTTCTTTAGTATTATGAAATTTTAGTTTTATTAAAAATTAGAATGCGCCTATAGCTGATTCTTTTATAAGTTTATAATTAAAATTTTTTACTTTCCGTGCAAACTAATTAAGCAAATGACCTTATTAGCTATTTTGGATAATATATTAATTTACTTAATGGATTATATGATAATTTTCCTTATGTGATGATTTGACAAAAACTTTTCTGATTGGTGTATAATATATGACAAAAATTCCAAAAATGCACATATAATTTTGGCGCGAAATTGTAATAAACAGAGAAAATAAGTAAACGAATAAGTAAACGTTTACGTTAATTGTATAAATCCTATTGATTTAAAAGAAAAGTTATGTTACAATAAATTAACAGCTAAAGTATAAGATTAGTTGTAAACGATTACTAAAGCTAGCGGTTGAATGAATAATTTAAGGAGGAAATTTCGGTGGCTACTAATTTTTTGAAACGGTTCATATCCGGAACAGTGGCGGCAATAGTTGTTGGATCGTCAATTCCGTTGGTGGATCGTCCCGCGTCGGCGGCAGCATATCCCGAGGGATTTGTTTATGCTGACAACGGAAAATTTATGTGCGATGGTGCGCCTTATTATTACGGCGGCACCAACTGTTACTATTTGACGTATAAGTCGGACAGCGAAGTCAAGAACGTTTTTGACAACGCACAGGAAATGGGTCTCAAGGTAATAAGAGTTTGGGGCAATCTTGACGTAGGTAAAAAAACAGGCGAAACTGATGGAAACGGTCATCCGGTATTTGAGGGCAACAACGACGGCGAGGGTCAAAAAGACGGCATATACTTCCAGTATTGGGACGATGAACAGAAAAAGCCCGTTGTAAACGATGGCGCGGACGGTCTGCAAAAACTGGACTACGTAATTAAAGAAGCCGAAGAGCATGATATGAAGCTTATTATTACGTTCACCAACTATTGGGAAGCGTTCGGCGGTATGGGTCAGTACGTAAAATGGCTTCAAATGAAGAACGGTGAGAGTGTTTCAAGCGGTCAAGTCAGCGGAAGTGATTGCTGCAAATTCTACACCGATGAAACACTCAAGGGCTGGTACAAAGACTACATAAAAGCTCTCCTTAATCACGAAAATCATTACACTAAAGAAAAGCTGATGAATTCCGAGGCTGTGTTCGCTTGGGAGCTTTCCAACGAACCGAGATGCGGTATTGACAAAGAATGCGGTAATGATATCTTGTACAACTGGGCATCGGAAATGAGCGCTTATGTTAAGTCGCTTGATCCGTATCACATGGTTTCCGTGGGGGATGAAGGCTTCTTTAATTGGAAATATGAAGACGCAACGGCTCAAAACCGTAATCATTATGTTTATGCGGGCGCAGAAGGCGTTGACTTTGAAAAACTTATGTCTATTGAAAACATCGACTTTGGAACGCCTCACATGTATATGGAAGACTGGGGCGTTTCAAATGAAAACGGTGATGTAAACTGGATTACCGACCATGCAGAGGTAGCCGCTGCGGTAAACAAGCCCGTTATTATGGAGGAGTTTGGCGAAAAGGATAGAAGCGCACGCGATAAGAACATGACCACATGGCTCGGTCTTATGGTCGACAAGTATCAGGGCTTCAACTACTGGATGATCGCGTCTTATCTCGATGACGGTACACTTTATGAGGATTATGACCATTACACCGTTTACGGTCCCGAAGGTACGGAAACCGACAGCACAAGAACCATTATTATGGACGCTGCTGCCAAAATGGCAAAAAAGAATCTCCTTAATTTCACCGACAAATCCAATTACGATTACGATCGTTCGGTCGGCAAGGATGTAACGATCAAAATGACTATTGGTGAAGGAACGATAAGCGGCGTTGAGTTTAACGGCAATGCGCTTACAAGTTCCGATTACACCATAGAAGGTACTACAATTTACATCAAGGACTCTTTCCTGAAAAAGCAGGAGCTTGGTAAATATTCGGCAAAAATCCTTATGACTGCGGGCAACTCTCCTAAGTTCACAGTAACAACTATGGACCCCACGCTTGAAATGCCCGAGATATCTCCGACGGAAGCTTCGGTAGACATAAATCCCAAGGTTTGCAATGGCGTTGCCATTAGCATGGATAAGAAAACAAGTGAGTTCAGAGGTCTTGTGTATAACGGCGAAAAGCTTACCGAAGACGTTGATTACACTGTTGACGGCAACGTTGTAAAAATTAACGCGTCGTTCCTTAGAACTCTTAGCACGGGCAAAGCGGAAATCACTTTCGACTTCTATGAAGGTGCGGACTGCATATTGAAATTGACCATATCCGACAGCACCGGAAAAGACGAGCTTGATACCTTTGAGAAGTATGCCGACGACGATGCTCTTTGGAAAGCGTATTCCAAGAACTCAAGCGGTAATGAAGTCGGTTTGAGCCTTGTTACCAAGAACGGCAGCAAGAAGCTTGCGTTTGATTATAATGTAGGCTCCCCCAATTATTGCGGTGTTAATCACCCGATAGCAGCTAGAGATTTGAGCGCGTTTGATGGTATCAAATTTGAGATCGAAGGCAACGACTCCGGCAACAGCTTCACGCTTCAGTTGAAAGACATCAACGATAATTATTTTGAAAAAGAGATCAAGGTAGACTTTACGGGCGTTAAAGAGATTAAGGTGCCTTTTGAAGAGTTTACTCCTCCGAGCTGGCAGACCAACGGAGCTAAGCTTGATACCACTAAAATCAACCAGTTCTCGTTCTACGCGGGTACGGGCGATGGTCAAACAACCACGGGTACCTACTATCTCGACGATGTCCTGGCGTATGGTGCTGAGCCTGTTGTTGACCCCTATATTGTCAACAAAACCGGAACCTATGACGGAAACGATGATGTAACAGTAAATCTTGTCCTCAATGACAACCAAGTGAAGTCCGTTTCCTACAACGACAAAGAACTTACCAACAACGGTGATTACACCGTGGACGGCAATCGGGTAATTTTGAAGAATGAGTTTCTTGCCACGCTTGAAAACGGCACTCACAAGTTCGTGTTCAAGTTCAGCAATGATTCGGTTGATACGTTTACGCTTACCGTAAACAAGGGCGGAGATCATACCCACAAATACACTTCCGAGGTAACAAAGGCTGCTACTTGCACCGAAAAGGGAATTAAAACATTTACCTGCGAGTGCGGCGATACATATACCGAGGTAATTCCCGCGAAAGGTCATACCGCAAGCGGTTGGATCGTTGATAAGCAGCCTACTAACAAGGAAAGCGGTTCCAGACACACCGAATGTACGGTTTGCGGAACTATTCTTGATACTGAGACAATCGCTCCTCTTCCCGGCGGCGACGAAGCGACTGTAAAGAACTCTTCCAAGTACATCACTGTTAAGAATGGCAGCGTTGAGGTTAAAGACGGTGCCAAGGTTAAAGTTGGCGACACCCTTACTATCACAGTATTCCCGAACATTGGCTGGAAGGTTGCTTCCGCTACTGTAAACGGCAAGGCAATAACAACTCACAAGGGCAATGTATACACCTATAAAGTAGTTTCCGACGGTACTCTTAATATAGCTGCTAAGTTCGCTCAAATGAACGCCAATGTTGTATTTAACAACAAATACTTTACTGTTAAGAAAGGTAATACCGTTCTTAATACCGGCGACGCTGTAAAGGGCGGAGATACTCTTTCGATTACCGTAAGGGCAAACGTTGGCTGGAAAGTTGCCAATGCTTTCGTAAATGGCAATGCTATCACATCTCGCAGCGGCAATACGTTTACCTACAAAGTAAATTCCGATGGAGATCTCAAGCTGACTGTCAAGTACACGCAGATGAACGCAAAGGTTACATTCAGCAGCAACTATTTGACTGTTAAGAATGGAAGCACAACCCTTAAGACCGGCGACGCTGTAAAGGGCGGCGATACTCTTACAATTACCGCCAGAGTTAATACCGGCTGGAAGGTTGCAAATGTTACTGTAAACGACAAGGCAATCACATCCCGCAATGGCAATACGTTTACTTACAAGGTAGATTCCGAGGGCACTCTTAAGCTGGCTCCCAAGTATACACAGATGAATGCAAAGGTTGCGTTTAACAGCAACTACTTGACCGTTAAGAAAGGCAGCACTGTACTTAAAACCGGTAATGCTGTAAAGGGCGGCGATACTCTTACAATTACCGCCAGAGTTAATACCGGCTGGAAGGTTGCAAATGTTACTGTGAACGGCAAGGCTGTCACATCTCGCAGTGGAAACACATTTACTTACAAGGTAGATTCTGAGGGCACTCTCAATCTCGCTGTTAAGTACACACAGAAAACCGCAAAACTTAACAATCCAAAGACCTTCATAACCGTTAAAAAGGGTACTACCGTTCTTAAGACGGGTGCTGCTTTGAAGGGCGGCGATACTCTTACTATTACTGTAACACCCAACAAGGGCTTCAAGGTTACTGACCTGACGATCAACGGCGTGGTTGTTAATGCGACCCGCAAGGGCAACGTTTTCACCTACAAGGTAGACGTTGAGGGAACTTGCACAGTTGGTGCAAAGTTTACAAAGGTTTAAGTTTTGATTACCGTTAATTGGTAAAACAGCGCGAAAGCCGCCTCAAATGGGGCGGCTTTTTGTTGTGCGTAATATTAAATGCAAGAAAAATATTGTCCGACGAGCGGCTGAAAGTCAAATCGGCTTTGATTAATAAAGGAAAAAATTAAGTAAAACTTAATGATATTTACTTAACTTCGTTGTTGTAATTTACTTAAAATATTAGCTAATCTTTGTGATGTTTTACCTAAAACATTCTACTCGGTCAATAATATATAGCAATGTTTGACAAACAGCCTACCATAAATTTGACACGCAATTGTCACAAACATAGAAAAGGTGTAAACGTTTACTCTTTTTTTTGAATCTCTATTGACTTAAAATGAAAGTTATGTTAAAATAAATTAACAGCTAAGATTTAGGTTAGTTGTAAAAGACTATTGAAGATGTGTTTAAGTGATTAAAAAGGAGGAAATTTCAGTGGCTACTACTAAATTTATGAAACGGTTGATATCCGGAACAGTGGCGGCGGTCGTTGTTGCAGGCTCGATCCCGCTGGTAAACCGTCTTTCTTCCGCGCAGTCTTATCCCGAGGGATTTGTATATGCGGATAACGGAAAGTTTATGTGCGACGGTGCGCCTTATTATTACGGAGGAACCAACTGTTACTATTTGACTTATAAGTCCGACAGCGAAGTCAAGAACGTTTTTGATAACGCTCAGGATATGGGACTTAAAGTAATAAGAGTTTGGGGCAACCTTGATGTCGGAAGAAAAACCGGCACGACCGATAAAGACGGTCATCAAGTATTTGAGGGCAATAACGACGGCGACGGTCAAAAGGACGGTATCTATTTCCAGTATTGGGATGACGTCGCAGACAGACCCGTTGTAAACGAAGAGGCGGACGGTCTTCGCAAACTGGACTACGTAATTAAAGAAGCCGAGAAGCACGATATGAAGCTCATCATAACGTTCACCAACTATTGGGAAGCTTTCGGCGGTATGGGTCAGTACGTAAAATGGCTTCAGATGAAAGACGGCAAGTCCGTATCAAACGGCAAGGTTCAACCCAATGATGTTTGCCAGTTCTATACCAACGAGACGATAAAGGGTTGGTATAAGGATTATGTTAAAACACTCCTTAATCACGAAAATTATTATACTAAAACAGCGCTTAAAGATTCTCCCGCCGTATTCGCTTGGGAGCTTTCCAACGAACCGCGCTGCCCCGCTGACGCGCATTGCGAGGACGATATACTTTATAACTGGGCAAAGGAAATGAGCGCGTACGTTAAATCGCTCGATCCCAACCATATGGTATCCGTCGGCGACGAGGGCTTCTACAATTTGAGCGGCAACGAGATAAACTCCAACAAGCTTCCGAATTATCCTTACAGCGGTTACGAGGGCGCTGACTTCGACAAGCTGATGTCTCTTAAAACCGTAGACTTCGGTACTCCGCATATGTACGTTGACCAGTGGGGTTTGAAGTTCGGCGACAGCGGCGACGACGATACTCAGTGGATAAAGCGCCACGCTGAGACCACTCAGAAATACAAAAAGCCCGTTATCTTTGAGGAATTCGGACTTACCGATAAGACCAAGCGCGACGCTACATATCAGAAGTGGATGGATATTGTTACCGGAGACACTTTCGACGGCATTGAATATCAGGGCTTCAACTATTGGATGATAGCTTCTTATCTTGACGACGGTTCACTCTATCAGGATTATGACGGCTATACCGTTTACGGTCCCAAGGGCGCGGTTACGGACAGCACAAGAACGCTTCTTATGGAGGCGGCTGCTGAGATGACGAAGAAAAACATCGTAAATTTCACCGACAAATCCGAATACGATTACGATCGTTCGGCGGGACAAGATGTTACAATTAAGGTGACAGTTCAGGAGGGCAGCATAGACGGAGTGGAGTTTAACGGCAAAAAACTTTCTAGCTCCGATTATACCAAGAGCGGCAACACGATAAAGATCAAGAACTCGTTCCTGAAGAAGCAAGAGCTTGGTATGTATTCCGCGAAGATTTTGATGACTGCGGGCAACTCTCCGAAGTTCACCGTAAGAACAACGGACAGCACGCTCGAAATGCCCGAAATCAACCCGACCGATGTTTCGATTGACGTAAATCCCAAGATCTGCAGCGATGTTTCCATTAGTATGGATAAGAAAACAAGCG
This sequence comes from uncultured Clostridia bacterium, assembly GCA_947629945.1. Taxonomy (GTDB): domain Bacteria; phylum Bacillota; class Clostridia; order Oscillospirales; family Ruminococcaceae; genus CAG-115. The sequence continues at coordinate 49,215 of CANRFR010000001.1, forward strand.
AGTTCAGAGGACTTATATACAACGGCACAAAGCTTACCGAAAACACCGATTACACTGTTGACGGTGATGTAGTTAAGATCAACGCGTCGTTCCTCAAGACTCTTGAAGCGGGCGCAGTTGAGATAACGTTTGATTTCTATGAGGGCGAAGATCGTATCTTGAATATCGCCGTATCCGACAGCACAGGCGCAGACGAACTTGACACCTTTGAGCAGTACGACAGCGACGACGATCTTTGGAACGCATATTCCAAGAACGAGGGCGGCAACGATGTAGGCTTGAAGCTCGTTACCGAGAACGGCAGCAAGAAGCTTGCGTTCACTTATAACGTTGGTGGTTCCAACAATTACTGCGGCGTAAACCATCCTATGGCAGTTAAAGATTTGAGTTCGTTTGACGGCATCGAGTTTGAAATCGAGGGCAACGGCTCCGGCAACAGCTTTACGCTCCAGCTTAGAGACGCTAACGACGCGTACTTTGAGAAAGAGATTAAAGTAGACTTTACAGGCGTTAAGAAAATCCAAGTTCCGTTCAGCGAGTTCGTTTCTCCGAGCTGGGACACCAATGCGGGCGAACTTGATGTTACTAAGATTAACCAGTTCTCTTTCTACGCAGGCAAGGGCACAGGTGAAACCACCACAGGTACCTACTATATTGATGAGGTTATGGGATACTACGGTGTTCCGATTGTTGACCCGTATATTGTAAATAAGACCGGAACCTATGACGGCACAAATCCCGTAAGAGTTGATCTTGTTCTTAATGGAAAATATGTAGATTCTGTTTCCTACAACGGCAAAGAACTCACCGGCAGCGTTGATTATTCTGTAAACGGCGGTCAGGCTATTATGAGCGACAAACTGCTGTCTACACTGGGTAACGGTAATCACGAGTTCGTATTTAAGTTCAGCAACGGTAAAGAAGATACGTTTACGCTCACCGTTAAGAAGGGCGAAGACGTTCATACTCACAGCTACACTTCCAAGGTAACTAAGGCTGCTACTTGCACAGAAAAGGGCATTGAGACTTTCACTTGCTCTTGCGGCGATACCTATACCAAGGAAATTCCTTCGCTCGGTCATAAGTGGACATTTGTAAATAAGGTTGAGCCGACCGAGACAGAACAGGGCTACTCCGTATACAAGTGCGAAAATTGCGGCGAAACCAAGAAAGACGATTTCACGGCTCCTACAGGGCACACTCACAACTACACTTCCGAAATCACTAAGAACGCGACCTGCACGACAGACGGCGTTATCACCTATACTTGCTCTTGCGGCGAAACCTATACCGAAACTATCCACGCAACAGGTCATACCGAAAGCGATTGGATAATCGACAAGGCAGCAACAACCGAGGAAAGCGGTTCTAAGCACACCGAGTGCACGGTTTGCGGCGCTGTTCTCAAGACAGAGATCATCGACAAGCTTCCCGAGGAAGATGAGACCAGCGTTAATTTCTTCAAGGGCAACGCGACTTGCGGCTCTTGGAGTCAGGCAGTATCCTTTGACGTTAAGAAAAACGGCGGCAGCTTCGATCCGTCCATATTCAAGAAAGACGGTTATGTTTACGTTGAGTACGCTGCGGGCGGCGGCAATATGGAAATAATTCTGCAAAGCTGGTCAGGCGCAGCAGGTTGGGCGCGCGTAGCACCGTGTGATACGGGCGACGTAAATGGTCACAAGTTCGCTAAGTTCAGCTATGACGATATGGTAAGCGCATTCGGTTCTTCCGACTTCACAGGCAAACTTGACAAGTTCTATCTTGCGGCTGCGGAATATGGTATCTCCGTATACAGCGCAAGCTATGTAAGCGGCAACAATTCCGGCGATAACGATGATGACGATGACGACAACAACGAAAGCGATCCTTACGTATCCGCTTTCTGGGGCGAGGCTTCTTGCGGCTCATGGGGTCAGGCTGTAAGCGTTGACACAGCAAAGAACGGCGGCAGCTTCAGCGCGGATTCCATCACGGACAACAGCTACTTCTATGTAGAGTACACAGGTTCCGATGTTGAGCTTATCCTCCAGAGCTGGTCCGGCGGCGAGAACTGGGCTAAGGTACAGGCGTTCACCACAGGTACCGCTAACGGTCACAATTTCGCTAAGTTCAGCTACAAGGATATAGTAAACGCGTTCGGTTCTGATTTCGGCAAACTCGACAGAATCTATGTTGGCGCGAAAGACGGCGGTATCACGGTTTATTCCGTTTGCTGCTGCTATCCGAGATAATTTCATAACTCCTAAATAAAAAACCGGCGCGGGGGCATAAGCTCCCGCGCTTCGGTTTTTTGTTGATTTTCATAACGCGAAATCTCTCACGTAACGAGCTTGATCCGCTTTTCGGCGCGTCCGCCCAAATGACTTGCGTAAAGACTTCGGTATTCCTCAAACGTTACGGGCTTGCCCGCAGTCAGCACTTCCAGATTTGTAAAGAAAACGTGCGCGGTAAAGCCCGCGGGCTTCATACCGTTTCTAAGGTAGAACTCGCGGCGTTTTTGGCGGGCTTCGAGGTTTTTGCAAGGTACGTCTACCGATTCTATCTCAAGAATAAAGCGGCTGTCCGAGTACTTTTTCATAAGCGCATTAAGCGCTTTCGAGCCTACTCCCTTGCCTCGAAGCTTCGGGGACACCGCGAAATAATCCAACATAACGACATCGTCGTGCTTTACGACGAAAGCCAGTCCCGCGAATTTGCCGTCGTTCGTTTTAATGGCGAAAAGTTCCGCCTCGCCCTTTTCGCGCTGCTTCAGAATAAATCGAAACGGCTTGCGCTCGACGCGCGGGAATGCGGCTCGGTACAGCCGTTTTATCTTGACAAGCGTTTCGTTGTCGGGATTTACAAGTTTCATAATATACCTCGTTAAAATCAAGTTTCTTGCATTTATACTATTATAGCATTATCTCTGCTGTTTGTCAACAGAGGAGATATTTTGAAACTTTGTTGTTTGGGGTTGAATGGGCAGTTTGACAAAGATATATGTTATATTTTCCAAATAATGAAACAATATTTTGTTAATGTTTCACAAAAATTAACTAATTGGCTTGACAAACCGTCAAAAATGCTATATAATTGTACTAGTAATAATAGCACAATTGGAATCAAGAGGTGAAAAATGGAACTTATCCAAAAGGTGGATCTAAACATTTTAAATTGGATACAGACACATTTGAAATGCGTTTTTTTGGACGTTATAATGCCCGCGTTAAGCGCGTTGTGCGACAACGGAGAGATTTGGCTGGCGTGCGGTTTGGGTTTGATAATTTTGAGAAAATACCGAAAACAGGGTATTCTTATGGCAGTGAGCATTATGGTGTGCGTTATCATCGGCAATCTGGTTTTGAAGCAAGCCGCAGCAAGACCGCGCCCGTGTTGGATAAACGAAAGCGTTCCATTGCTGATTGAAAGCCCGTCGGATTATTCGTTCCCGTCGGGACATACGCTTATTTCTGCGGCGGGCGCCGTCTCGGTGTTTATGGCAAACCGCAAATTCGGGTGGGCAGCGTTTCCGTTGGCGGCTTTGATAGCGTTTTCGCGGCTGTATCTTTACGTTCATTTTCCGTCCGACGTGCTTGTCGGGGCGGCGATCGGTACGTTTGTGACGATCGTAATATTTAAATTCGGAGGTAAACTTTACGATCATATCTTGGAAGAATTCAACAAACTGCGAAAGGAGCTGCAATGATAAGTATAGATGTTACGGGCAGAACGCCTATCTACGAGCAGATCTACCGCGCGGTGTGCGGAGAGATAGCACGCGGCGTTCTTAAAGAAAACGACAGGATCACCGCCTCGCGGACTTTGGCGCAGCAGCTCGGCTTAAACCCGAACACGGTCGCGAAAGCCTATCAAATGCTGGAGCGCGACGGGATAATCTACACTGTGTCGGGACGCGGCAGCTTTGTGGCGGCGGCTGACGGCAAGGCGAATTCCGCTTTAACAAAGGATTTTGAGGAAAAAGCGCGTGAAGCGCTGAAAGCGGGAGCTTCGGCGGAGACGCTTATCGGCATCATAGAACGCTTGAAAGGAGAACTGCAATGATCGAGATCAACAACGCGAGTATGATATTCGCGAAAAAGGGCTTGGGAAAAGCCGAACCAAACGACGGATTTAAAGCTCTCGACAACATATCGCTCACTATTCCGGACGGCTGCATTTACGGGTTTCTCGGCTCCAACGGCGCGGGAAAATCGACGCTGCTGCGAATGATGTGCGGTGTTTACAGAACGGAGCAGGGCAGCGTAAAGATAGACGGCGAGGACGTTTTCGACAACCCTGTCGCGAAAGCGAAGATATTCTTCGTAAACGACGAGACTGTTCAGTTTACTAAATTCACTTTGGACGGCTTGGCAAGATACTACGCGAGTTATTTCGACAGCTTTTCCTACGCGACTTACGACCGCTTGGTAACAAAGCTGCAATTGCCGCGCAAAAAGCGTATGAGCGAGTTCTCGAAAGGTATGAAGCGGCAGGCGGTCGTGATAATAGGACTGGCGTGCAACACCAAATATCTGCTGTTGGACGAAGCGTTCGACGGTCTCGACCCCGCGATGAGAAAATTCATCAAGCAAATAATCGTAAACGAGCTTATCGACCGTCAGGCGACGATGGTGGTGTCATCGCACAATATTGTGGAGATAAACGAGCTGTGCGACCGCGCTATGCTGATACATCAAGGTCAGATGATATTTGCTGATGAAATCGACAACATCAAGAGCGGCTTCGGAAAAATTCAGCTTGCGAGGGGCAGCGGCGCGGTAACGGAAGCGGAAATGAAAGCCGCGGGACTTGCGGTTATGCAGTATTCCGTAATGGGCAGCGTGGCACAGGCGGTTGTGCGCGGTTCGAAGGAATGGATAACCGAGAAAATGGGTACGCTTAACTGCGACATCAGCGAGTTCATTCCGCTGACTTTGGAAGAAATATTTATTTATGAATTGGAGGCGAGAGGCTATGGAGCAAATATCATCGGTTAAAACTAACTCAACAAACGGCTATAAGATAACATTTAAGAAAATCGCGCGTGCCGCCGCCGCGGAGGTTCGCGTTCACAAAAAACTCGCCATAATCACGTTCGTGCTGTACGGCGTGGCGTTTCTGCTATTCGCGTTCAATGGGTATGTATTTGGACGACCGGATAAAGTTATTCCCGGCGATATCGACACCTACGGAACTTTTGAGCCTTCGGGCTGGGGTACGGCGTTCGCAGTGGGCGGCATTATCGTAAGCTTCTTTACGGCGCTGAACGTTTTCCGCGACGCAAATAATCAGCAGCTCTGCGATGTGGCGATGGCTCTGCCGATAAAGGCTGTCGAGCGCTTTTTCTCGAAGCTGCTGTGCCTGTTTTATATCCAGACAGCGCCGCTTATCGTTTCTGTATTGGGCGGCAATGCCATAGCCATTCTGTTCGGCAGTATACAGTTTGACGGGTTCTTAAGACCGGATGTATCAACGACGTTGTTTTTGATGACTGTCGGTATGTTGGCGATGAGTTTGTACACGATGTCGATAGTGACGCTGTGCGCGTGCTGCTGCGGCGCAGTTGCCGAGAGCGCGTATTTCTCGATAATTCTGATGTTTATAACGAACGCGCTGCCTATTGCTTTTGTCGATAACATAATGGCGCGAACCTCGGGCTTCTCGCATAATTACATCCTTTTTTCATCAAATAATATGGGTATCAACGTGAAGTTCTGGGGCTTCTTGAGTCTTTTCGGCGGTGACGAGGAACAGGTACTGTTTCAGTGCGGTATAAGCTGTCTTATCTCGCTTGCCGTAATGTTTTCCGCGATATTCATTTACAAAAAGCGCGACGCGCGTACGGTCGGAAAGCCGATAGCAAGCCGCGTGTTCTTTGAGATAATTATGGCGGCAAGCTGTTTTACCGTATTCATGCTGGGCGCTATGAGCGAGGGCGCGATGTGGGGCGTGCTGATAGCGGCAGTGGCGTATGTGATCGTAAATATCATAGTGACACGCGCAAAAATCAACTTTAAATCGTTCTTAATATGGTCGGGAAAGTTTTTGGCGACGCTGGCGGCTTTTACCGTGCTGATGGTTGCTACAGTTAAGACCGGCGCGTTCGGGTTTTACAAAACGCGTCCCGAAACCAAGTATCTGGAGGATGCGGTGTTTACGGTAAACATTTACGACTACTCTAACGACTATTTCCACGTTTACAACAAGGAATTATGCTCCGGCGTTTTGACTGCCGAGCAGGCGGACGAGGTTATGAAGATATGCCAAAAGCACATTTCTCACGGCATTATGAACGTTAATCCCCTAAACGTTATATTCGATCAAAGAACCTCTGTCGTGTGCGTGGACGCTAACAGCGACAAATATTACACGCCTTGTCCTCGTCCGAGTTTCCAGTTCGACAATCATTATGACAGTTCGCACTTTATCAGGTATAACGATGCTTTTTCGCTGAATTACTCGCAGCGCATTCGCGTCAGCCCAAAGGACGCTGCCGCGCTTCTTAAGGAGCTTAAAGACAGCGGTCTCTTTGATGATGTACTCAATGACGACGCATACGACGACAGCGCTTACCCGGAAACGGCGCTCCCCGTTTAAACTTATAAAAGGCTTTGCGTTAAAAGCGCGGAGCCTTTTCTCTTGACAGAACTCTTTCAAAGCTGTATAATATATAGGGAAGCCTTGATTTAATCAGCACTTCCATAGAAAGGAACAGTCGATATGAGATTTAAAAGGATAGCGGCGGGCGTGCTGTGCGCCGCGCTTGGGATAACGCTGGGCGGCTGCGGAAAAATTCCCGAACTGTCCGAGGACGGCTCTCCGCCGAAAGAAGCGTCGGTGAAAACCGTCAAGCTTTCCGACAGCGGAGAGCTTGACATCACGCGAAAGGATATCGGAAATACGCCGATGGGCGAGGACGGCTCTTGGACGGTGTTCGTTTATATGAGCGGCTCCAATCTGGAAAGCGCCGCGGGCAAGGCAACAGAGGACTTGAACGAAATGCTTGCCGCTGCCACGGGGAAGAACGTGCGCTTTATAATCCAAACCGGCGGTGCGGCGGCTTGGAAAAATGATTTTGTGACCGCCGACAAGCTCTGTCGATTTGAAATAAGCGGCAGCAAGCGCAAAGAATTGGCGCGGCTTCCGTCCGCTTCTATGGCGAAGGGCGCGACCTTGCGGAGTTTTTTGAAATGGGGCGTGGAGAATTATCCCGCCGCCAAAATGGGAGTTGTGTTCTGGGGTCACGGCAAGGGCGCTCTTGGCGGAGTTTGCAAGGATAACCGCTTCGACGAAGATTATTTGCAGCTTTCCGACTTAAACAACGCGCTTGCGGAAGTCAGCGAAAATATGACGGACAAATTCGAGTTTCTGGGCTTCGACAACTGCTATATGGGAACTCTGGAGACTGCCGACATTGCCGCGTCTTACGCGAGGTATATGATAGGCTCCGAGGAACTGGAACCCGCGGGAGGGTGGGATTACACGGCTCTCGGAAATCTTCTCGGCGAACAGCCCGAAGCCGATTGGGACGTTATTTCCAAAACGCTTTGCGACGGCTTTTTTGACTCGAACTTTGACAGCGAAATAGCTGCCGGAGCGACCTTTTCGGTAACGGAGCTTTCAAAGCTGGACGATATCGTGTGCGAGTTGAACGGCTATTCCGCCGAACTGTGTGAAAAGCTAAAAGACAGGAAAACTCTTGCAGAATTTCAAAGCGCTCTTGAAAATGCCGAACACTTTGGCGATGACGGCGGTTACGACGGTTTTGGCAACACCGCCGACCTCGCGGACTTTGCGCGCGCGGGCAAATCGCTTTCCAAAAGAGCGGACGAGCTTTTGAACGCGATAGAAGCCGCAACGGTCTATAAACGGCTCGGGGAGGAGCACCCGAACGCCTGCGGACTTTCGGTGTACTACCCGTTTAAGCCCAACGGCGCCGAGGAAATGCGGAAGTTCGCGGACATCTCGGTTTGCCCGTACTATTTTGCACAAGCGGAGCTTACGCTCCGAGCCGCCTCGCCCGCAATGGAACTTTCGGATTTTGATAAAAACGAGACCACGAGTCTGTGGTGCGGCGATAGCAACGAAAATTCTCACGAGTTGTACGGACTTTTCGGTGAAGAACTCGGCAAAAACAAGGACGGAAGCCGCATAAGTTCGCTTATTGAATTCAGCAAACAGCCCGAACTTAAAAACGAGCAGTATTCTTTGACCGTAAAGCCCGAGTCGCTGAAATACATTAAAAGCGTCGGAATGAACGTTTGCAGTGCGCAAGCCGACCACAAGTTCTACGAGTTGGGCACGAAAAGCTGCGCTAACGCCGATTGGAGCGGCGGGGAGTTTTCGGACACTTTTAACGGAAAATGGTTCTTGCTGCCTAATAAAGAGCCGCTGCCCACAAAGCCGAAAAGCTTCGGCGGTTACGTCGCGAGGGTGAGCGAGAACGGCATAGAATGTGCTTTGAGCTTCACAAGCGCTCAAAACGAAGTCAGCCTTTTGGGTGAATGGAGAAACCGCACCGTTTCTGCGTGCTATGATGTTTGCACTTATGACAATGACAGGTTCTCAACGGAAACGGGAACCGAGTATACCTTTGGCGAAAGCCCTCAACTTGTTTACGGTGATTTGAGCGACGGCGATTATTTCTATCTGATTGCGGTAACGGATATCTGGGGCGGCGAATATCATTCGGAAATCGTGAATTTCTCAATTAAAAACGGCAGTTTGATTTTTCAAAACTAAAAATAATAAACAAACGCGTCTTCCGTATCAAACGGGAGACGCGTTTATGTTTATTTTGCTTTTAAATTACCGCAAGGATCAAGCTGTCAAAATCCATTCAGGTGATGTGCTTTAATGTATTTTGAATAGTCAACATAGCCTGTGTCCAAATCGCAGTCAAATTCCACGCCGCTTACGTATCCCGCGTCATACTGCCACATTCCAAAAGCGGAGGTGTAGTAGCAGTTTCCGCGGTAATCCGCTATCCAAGCGGGACGTTTCAGCCGAACGCTGTCATCGACAAAATTTGTGTACCAATATGTAGAGGAGTAAACTCCCGCGTAGTAACCCGCTTTTTCAAGCGTTCCGCAGAACGTTTCCACAAGTTGTGTGCAGAATTCCTTGCCTAAGGCGAATTGGTCGCTTTCCTCAATATCGAAATAAACGGGGAACTCGAACTTCTTGCCTTTCATTGCCGCGATGAACGCCTGAGCTTCTTGTCGTCCTTGTTCAAGAGTAGTCGCGGTGCTGTACCAGTAAGCGCCGACCATAAGTCCCGCTTTCTTTGCGTTCGCGTAGTTTATTTCCCAAGTATCAACCGTAGATGTGGAGTAGCCCGCCTTAACTATAACGAAGTCAACTCCGCTTGCCTTTACCTTTTTGAAATCTATAGTGCCTTGATATCCGGAAACGTCAATGCCTTTCATCATAACGTTTACGCCTGAAAGCTCCGCTGCTTTATTTGTGGAGGATGACGCAGCCGCTGTTTTTATCGTCACCGTGTTGTTTGCTGCGGTCGCGCTTTTTGTTGTCACGCTTACCGCAGCGTATGCTCCGTAGTCGCTGCCCTTGAGGGCGAACACTCTAAACTTGTAAGTGGTTGACGCGCTGAGACCCTGCACTGTATAAGATGTGTTCTTTATCGTGCAAAGCCGTACCCAGCCGCCGTTTTTATAGATATATGCGCGGTAGCTGTCAGCGGTCGTGTTCTTGTTCCAGGAAAGAGTAACGGAATCGGTGGTGGAAACAGCCTTTAAGTTCGCAACGGTACCGGGTTTGCCCGAAGCCGCCGTAGTGTTGACGTTCGCGGAAACCGCGCCGCTGCTGAGCGAGCCTTTCACTGCAGTTATTCTGAATTGATAAGCCGAAGCGGGGGAAAGCTTTGAAACGGTGTAAGACGTTCCCGCAGCAGCCCCGATATTCACCCAATTGCCGTTTTTGTATTGATGTATGCGGAAAATGTCGGCAGATGTGTTTTTGTTCCACGAAAGTTTTACGTAATTTGCGCCCGACACGGCTTTAACGCCTGTCACTGCGGACGGTTTTGTCAGCGCGCTTACCGCTGCGTATGCACCATACTCGCTGCCTTTAAGTGCGAATACTCGGAATTTATATGTCGTCGAAGAATTGAGACCGCTCACCGTATAAGAAGTGTTTTTGATGGTGCAAAGCCGTACCCAGTTGCCGTTTTTCCAGATATATGCGCGGTAGCTGTCGGCAGTGGTGTTTTTGCTCCACGAAAGAGTAACGGAGTTCGCGGTGGGGAACGCTCTCAGGTCCGCGACTGTTCCGGGTTTGCCCGAAGCCGCGGCAGTGTTGGCGTTCACATAAGTCGGAGTGCTGTAAACATTGCCTTTGAAGGCGTATATTCTGAATCGAAAAGCTGAAGCCGCAGAGAGCTTTGAAATAGTGTAGGACGTGCCGGTCGTACGTGCAGCATATACCCATTTGCCGTCCTTGTATTGGTCGATCTGGTATTTGTCGGCAGAAGTGTTCCTATTCCACGAGAGCTTTATGTAATTACCGCCCGAAACTGTCTTCACGCCTTTGACATCATCGGGCTTGGTAAACGCGTTTACAGCCGTGTACGCGCCGTAGACGCTGCCCTTGAGGGCGAATACTCTGAACTTATAAGAAGTTGAAGCATTAAGCCCGCTGACCGTATAAGAAGTGTTTTTTATGGTGCAAAGCCGTACCCATGCATCGTTTTTATAAATATACGCGCGGTAGCTGTCCGCGTTGGAGACTTTATTCCATGAAAGGGTAACGGAATTCGCAGTGACTGCGGCTTTTAAGTTTGTAACAGCTCGTGGTTTCGTTGCTGCGTTTACGGCGGCGTATGCTCCATAGCTGCTGCCTTTCAGGGCAAACACTCTGAATTTATAAAGCGTCGCGGTGCTGAGACCGTTTACAGTATAAGTGTTGGTTTTAATAGTACAAAGTCTGACCCACCCGCCGTTTTTGTAAATATATATGCGGTAACTGTCTGCACCGGAAGCTTTATTCCAGGAAAGTGTAACAGAGTTCGTGGTGACCTCGGTTTTTAAGTTCGTAACGGTTCCGGGTTTCGTTACCGCGCTTATGGCGGCATACGCTCCGTAGTCGCTGCCCTTTAGAGCGAATACTCTGAACTTATAAGAAGTTGAAGCGTTAAGACCGCTCACTGTATAAGAAGTGTTTTTTATAGTGCAAAGTCTGACCCAGCCGCCGTTTTTGTAAATATACACTCGATAGCTGTCCGCATCGGGAACTTTATTCCACGAAAGGGCAACATTGTTCGCAGTGACTGCGGCTTTTAAGTTCGTAACGGTTCCCGGCTTTGAGGAAGCGGCTGTTTTAAAAGTAACTTTTGCTGCCGCAGAGACGGTGTTGCCAACATAATACATTATTCTGAACGTGTACTCCGTCGAACCCGAAAGTCCTTTAACGTTGTATGTTGTCGCCGACCCCAACGGTGAAGCGACATTTGACCACTTTCCGTTTTCCAGAACGTCTATTTGGTATTTATCGGCGGAGTTAACTTTGCTCCAACTCAATTTAACGTTTGCGGGATCTGTTGTTGCCGTGAAATTTTTCGGAGCGGTCATTTTGGTTTTGACCGTTATCTTTGCCGACGAACTGTAAATGTTCTTCGCGTATGCGAATACTCTGAATTGATAAGAGGTGTTGGGCGACAGACCCGTTACAGTGTATGTCGTTGTATTGGCGTTCGTTACGCCAAGTCCTACCCACGCTCCGTTTTTGTACATATCCACCTGATAGCTTGTGGCGATATCGTTTTTGCCCCATGTCAATTTGACGGAGTTGGCGGCGGACGCCGCTTTCAGTGATGTTACGGCGGCGGGTTTTTTCGGTTCCTGTGCCGCTGTGGGCGTAACTTTCAGCAACGGTGTGTTTTCGCTCTTAACCGTGACCTTTGCCCAGTCGGCGGCAGAGCCGCTCAAATTAACGGTTTTGATCTTAGAACAACCGTAAAACGCTCCCAATTCGATAAGTTTAAGACTTTTCGGAAGTTTAACGGTGCTGAGATTTACGCAAAGTCTGAACGCGTCCTCGCCGATTTTCTGAACGCCCTCGGGCACGGTTATCGAGCTGAGAGCGCCGCACCCGAAGAAAGCGTCGCTGCCTATGGTTTTGAGGGTATTGGGCAGAGAAACGCTTTTCAGCTTTTCACAGTTGATGAACGCCATATCCGCTATAGCTGTTGTGCCGTTTTTAACCGTGGCGCTCGTTATGCTGCCGACCGCTTCCACAAGTACGCTGCCCGCGTATTTTAAATTTCCTTGCGAGGTTAAGAACGGCGTTTCGGCGAACGCGCGTCCTCCGATATCAATATTGCCTGAGCCGATCTTTACGCTGCCGGCTTTAAGCTTGGAGTTTTCAAACGCGCCCTTGCCGATTTTAGTTACCGTGTTGGGGATAGTTACCGTAGAAAGGCTCGTATCGCTAAACGCATAAGCGCCGACGCTTGTAATACCGCTCGGAACAGTTATCGAAGTCAGCGACTTGCATCCCGCGAAAACGCCGCTGCCGATGGTTTTGAGACCTGCGGGAATGTTCACGGTAGTGAGCTTTGAGCAGCTGCTGAACGTCATAGAACCTATATTTAGCAGTCCCGATGGAAGAACGGCTTTTTCCAGATTTTCGGCGGTGGCGAACAATTTGTCCGCAAGTCCTAATGTTCCCGCCTTGACGGAAACGCTCACAGCGTTGTCGCTGCACCAAACAGCCACCTTGCCGGCATATTTCACCGAGCCGCTTTGATTCTCCAGAAAAGGAGTGCCCTCAAAAGCGTGAGCGCCCGCGCCGATAACGCTGTTCGGCACCGTGATCTTTGTGAGCTTGTCGCAGTTCGCAAAGCCCGCTTCCGCTATACGCGTAACGCGTTTTCCGTTGACCGTTTCGGGGATTGTCACGCTCCCCGAGGGCTTGCTGCCGTTCACAAAGTTGTATCCGACCTCGTATGTACCGTCCTCAAGCTCGGTATATTTAAGTCCGTTTTTCACGAAGCTGCTACCGAGTGCCAGACTTTTTCGCTCCACCGTTTCGCTTACGACGACCTCATCGTCTATGTGCGCGTAAGACTTTTTTTCAAAAGCGAACACGGGCAGTTCCAAAGAACACAGTTCTATGGCTGCTGCCAAAATGATTGAAAGCATTTTTTTCATTTTTGATATTTCCCCCATTTTTTGACCTCGTTCACAAACGCATAAATTTTGTGACAACAGGTTCTTCATTACCCCAAACAAATATCATTGTACCGTTTCATTGCTTGCCGCTTGTCAGTTGTTTTTTATAACCTTTTCAAGCGCACTCAACAGTTTTTCTGTATCTATCGGCTTTGCCAAATGACCGTTCATACCCGCGTTTAAAGCGTCCTGCTTGTCTTCGGCAAACGCATTGGCTGTCATTGCTATTATCGGAATATTTCGAAGCGATTTGTTTTTTAGCCCTCTTATCTGCTTTGTAGCCTCATAGCCGTTGAGAACCGGCATTTGAACGTCCATAAGAACAACCTTGTAATAACCGGGCTTTGAGTTCTTAACCTTATCCGCCGCGATCTGACCGTTTTCAGCCACATCAACCTCAAATCCGGCTTCTGTAAGCAGCGTAAGCGCTATTTCTTGATTAAGCTCGTTATCTTCCGCCAGTAGGATCCTTCCCGAGTAAGAGAAATTATTTTTTGAAGTCGTAACTTCGCCGCTGTCGAAGAGCTTTTTTAGACAATTTTTCAATTCCGATATAAACAGCGGTTTTGCACAGAACTCCGAAATCACTGAAGTGCTTATATCATCTTCCAATTCCGTCTTATCTTTATCCGTCACCGCGATTATCGGCGTCTCGCCGCCAACCTCGCAACGAATCTGTTTTGCAAGTTCTTTGCCGTTGATATCCGGCAGGTCAAAATCCAGCGTGTAAAACTCGTAAGAGTTTTGCTTAATACAAGAAGCCGCGTCTGCTTCCGACGATACCGATTCCGCTTTTATTCCCAGTTTTTTGAACATAGCCGCGGTGTTGTTGCGGAATTTGACATCGCCGCTTATCACCAGCGCCCGTTTTCCGCAATAATCGGAATGCGTTTCGGTTTCATCTTGGTCGGACGGCGTTTTGAACTCAAACTCCACCGTCACAGTCGTGCCCTTATTCGGTACGCTTTGTACGTTGATGGAGCCGTTCATCATATCCGTTATTCTTTTTGTGATAGCCATTCCAAGTCCCGTGCCCTGAATGCCGCTCGCAGTGGTGTTGCGTTCACGCTCAAACGGCTCGAAGATATGCTCCGCGAATTCGGGACTCATTCCAATCCCGTTGTCGCTCACCGTAAAAATATAAACGGAGTGTCCGCTCTTATACGACGGCAGCTGCTCCGTCAAAAACGTTATCGCACCGTTTTCCGGAGTGTATTTCACCGCGTTTGAAAGCAGATTCAGCAAGACCTGATTTAAACGGAGCTTATCGCAGATCATATTTTCGTTGTGAACGTTGACCGCGTCCATTTTAAAATCAATCATCTTTTTCCGAGCGTCGGGACGGATCATATTCTGCAGCTCCCATAGAATTTCAGGCAGCGAACAAAGCTTTTCGTCGAGGTGAATCTTGCCGTTTTCGATGGAGCTCATATCCAGAATGTCGTTAATGAGACTCAGCAAATGCTCTCCCGAATTCATTATCTTGTTAAGATAACTCTCGACGCGGTCTTGGTTATCAATATGCGTCAGCGCCAGAGACGTAAATCCGATTATGGCGTTCATCGGCGTCCGTATATCATGTGACATATTGGACAGGAACACGCTTTTTGCCTCGTTTGCGCGGTTGGCTTGATCCAACGCGATTTCAAGCATCGCATTGGTTTCCATTTCTTTTCTTAATTCGGCGTCTACATCGCGTATTCCGAAAACTATCCCGAAGTGATTTGCTGCATAGCCGACTTGTACCGCTTTTATTTGGTAATACTTGATCTCGTTGTTTTCTGAAGCGCGGTAGTTAAATATGAACATTTTCTTCTCGGTAACTTCTTTTTTGATGTTTTCGCAGGTGCAGTTTTTTAAAACAAGTTCACGGTCGGCTTCGTTGACGTGAGTCTCGCAATATTTTTTCACCGCGTCCTCAAGGGCAAACGTATCTTTAAGCTGAGTGCCGAATATATTGTTGTAACCTTCGGTAATGTGAAGCAGCGAACCTACACCCGTATTCAAATCGAAGCTGCACACTACAATATAGTTTGCCGCGAGCGCACGAACCAATTCCTCCTGACGCTGCTCATACTCAAAAGCCGCCTTGTGCTGCTCCGTAATGTCCAAAAGATAGCGTTGATAGAAGTAGTGTCCGTTTTCGTACATCAGCTTCACGTTTCCGATAACATGAATCGTTTCCTTGTTTTCATGGTCTACGCTGTATTCTATATTTACGGAGTCCCCTGCGTTTTTAAGCTGTTTTATCTGTTCGGAGATTCTTTTTTTGTCGTCCTCCGCAACCGAATCGGCAATATAATAAAATCCATGATCTATCATATCGTCCACGGATTCGTAACCTAAGATTTTCAGCGCGGTTTGGTTCACATAATAAATCTGTTTGCCGTCTACGGAATGCTGCAATATTCCGCAGTCTATGGACGCGAACATTCGTTCGAACATTTTGTTTTTCTCAATGACCTCGTTTTCAAATTCGCGTTCCTTGGTGACGTCAAGCGCGCAGCCGACGGTGCCCATAACGGATCCGTCAAGGTCATAAAGCGCGGTCTTGTAGGAAGTGAGGTCGCGTTCTTCGTTTTGACAAGCAATGTGTTCCTCGGTAACCACGGTTTCGCCGCATTCCATAGCTTTGTTATCCGAAGCTATGCAGCTCTCGTCGTCTTCCTCAACGCCCCAAATGTAGGCGTGTCGTTTTCCGAGAACGTCCTCGCGTTCCTTTCCCACAACTTCGCAAAATTTCTTATTTACCTTTTCGTGAATGCCGTCCCTTGTTTTGAACCACACGAGGCAGGGCATATTGTCTATAAGGGTATCAAGATACTGATTGGATTGAGCGTTGTCCTTGTCGAGCTTAAGCCGTCTTTGCAGCGCCGAAAAACGAAATCTTATCTCTTGGCCGCTAATCGGAGTTTTCCAAACGTCTGCAAGCTCTGAGAAAAACTCCGATATTTTTTCGAGCGCGTCATTGCCGCACACGACAATCGTTTCCGCGCAGCACTTTTTCAAGCCGCACAGCTTTGTGAGCGCGGCTTGGGGATCTTTTTCGGCGCTGATATCGGCAATGATCAAGTCCGACGCGGAGGGGTCGTTTGAAAACTCGTGTGTAAAGTTTTCAAACGGCTCAATTTCCTTTATCACCGAAAGCATTTTTGGATTTCCGATTACGCAGATTTGCAAATTGCAGCGGTACACATTCACACCCTCCCGAATCATTAGAAAAAACACAATTAAGATATGTATATATATTATAGCATAATTCTCTTTTTTCTGTCAATAGTTTTTTGAAAAAATACCTAACAAGCCCCAATTTTTATGTTTCTGTGTATAATTCTTTGACCTACACAAAATTTGCTCGAGAATCCACGTGCAAATCTTGTGTAGACAGTTTTTTATTATCGCTTGTTTGGATCTTTGCCGAGTTTCTTTTTTATGTGAATTTTTTCGGCGTACATCAATTTATCCGCCTCGGAGAGAATGGCGTCGGGGTCGTGCTGTTCTCCTGCGCGGCACACCTTAACTCCAATCGGCACATACACCGTGAAAGGCTTGTTCGATTCATTGTTGTATTTTTTCAGATACAGCTCCATAGAGTTTTGAAAGTCCTCAATGCCTTTAGCAGTGAGATGTCCGTAAGCTACCTTGACAAATTCGTCGCCGCCTATGCGGAAGTTGTTTTCGCAGACCGCTCCCGGTACGGTGCATTCGTCAATAGCGCGGGCGGCGGCTTTGATTATCTCGTCGCCCGCGGCATGCCCGAACGTGTCGTTGACGTATTTAAGTCCGTTTAAATCACCCAGAATTACCACGGCGTCCAGTCCGGATTCCGTCGCTCGGTCAAGCATTTTTGCAAACATCGTGTTAAAGCCGTTGCGGTTGTAAAGCCCCGTCATACTGTCGGTCACGGAGTCTGTCTGCACTTTGCTGTAAAGATATCTCATATTGCTAAGCCGCCGTACGGATTCCATGGAGGTGGAAATATCGTTTATCCAATAATCGAAGTCCTCTTCGGGCGCCTTCAGCTTGTCGCCAAAGGTTATCGCCGCATAGCCGAATACTCTGTCCTGAAAATGCAGCGACCTTAAAACGTATGCCGCAGGACGTTCTTGAATAAATCCCGTTTGCGGAAACATATCCTTTATCGAAAACCGTTCCTGATTGCCTATCTTGCGCAAGACAGTGCCTTGAGAGTTGGTGCAGTGTTTGTAGTACATCACCATTTCGGGCGTAAATTCCGTCGTTTTTCGGCTTTCGTCCAGTGAACGTATCGGGTCGTTCCAGCCATCGCACATACAAAAATACAAACCCTTATAGTTTTTAAGGTAGTAGCTGTATTCATCAATGCAGTTCATCATGTCATCAGTGTCAACTTTTGAGGTAAGCGATTCTTTCATAGTGTTGTATTCCGAAAAGTATAAATCGCCCTTGTCCGCATCATCGCCGCATAATGAGAGAATGTTGAAGTCATCCGCCACAACACAGCCGCAAGTGATCTGGTAGTTTCTGATGATCTCACAGGATACATTTGTGATCTCGGGAACGGAGCCGCCGTTCATAAGCTTAATCAATCCTTCGCACGCCGCCTTGCCGACAGGTATGGTTCGGCGGTTTGTGGAGGAAATAAACGGCGCTCTCGAAACGAATTCTTCAAAGCTCGCCAGTTTTACGTCCCGAGGTACGTGTATCCCGCGTTTCTGCAAGCCCTTGTAGACGCTTTCGCCCATAGATCCGCAAGCGCATACAATGGCGTCCGGCAAGCCGTTTGGCGCGCTCGTGATAAAATCGCAGAACGCCTCGCCCGAGGTGTACCAAAAATCTCCCCAAAATATGCGGTTGGCTTGAATTTCCAAGCCGTGCTCGTTCATTGCCTCGCGAAAGCCGTTTAGTCTGTTTATGGAGTTTGGATGACCCTTCTTGCCTGTCAAATAAGCGATATCTTTACACCCATGCACCTCGATCAAATGCGCGACCATTTCCTTGACAACGGAGGTGTCGTCACAATTGAAGCAAGGGATACCGTCATATTTCGTGTCTATGGTAACGGCATGGGTATGCTTTTCCCGCACAGCTTTCAGAAAATCGGCGGTTACGGTCGTATCGCGTTCGTCATACAGAATGGTATCGGGAACATAAATCACTCCGTCAAGCTTGTCGTAGTTTATCATTCTGAAGATAGAAAGCTCTCCCTCTCGGTAAAGGTGATCGCTGCGCGGGTGAGTCGTGCCGAACACGAGAACGTTGCAGTTGTTTTTAAATGCAATCTTGTATATACCTTGAAGAAGCCCTGTTTGATACAACTTGGAGGGCTTTGACATTATAACTGCTATCAGTTTTCTGCTTTTTGTTGTTTCCGATCCCTCGGACATTTTTATCACCGACTTCCGAATTTTAGTTATTCAAATATATTTTACCATATTTGACAGGCGGCTGTCAAGGGTTTTGACGAAAATCTTTATAGGATACCTCTAAAAACTCGTTTTAGAACTTGTATACTCGCCGCTACAGCAAAATGTGCAAAGAATGTCAGGCAGAAATTTTGTGTGTTGAGGCGGAGGACGCAGCCTTGCTGTCGCAAGGCAAGGACGACAACGAAAACACACGAAATTTATGCCGACAGGATTTGTGCATTTTGCTGTAGTGGGGAGTATGTTCATAGAATTTGTGATAAAAATTATCGCGCCGCAAAACAACGGCGCGAGTGTCACCTCCTAAAAAAGTTATCTTCCCAAAAAATCCTCAACCAGCTCGAAAGCATGGATTTCCGAAGCCCCAAGACGATTCAGCCGCCGTACAAAGTTTTGTATATCATGTTTGCAGAGCGAGATGTCGTTAATAACGGTTTTACCTATCTGTATGCCGTAAGTTTCGACATCCTCGCCGTTCTCGGCGGTCGTGCGGGTTATTGTCATTTTCCACACGATGCTATCCTCCCGGAGAAATTTGAACATCTCTGTCCATAGGATATTTTAACATTATATTCACATTTGTGCAAGAAAGGATATTTAGGGCTATAAAAAATACTTGCCGCTTGATAATTCTATTTAGACCATGTTATTAATGGAAAAAAATTTACATTTACCCCTTGACTTATTTACTTTATTGTGCTAAAATATATACTAGCGACCAACAATGCACAACATTGCCGTTCGACGGCGTATCGGAAAGTATATATGAAACGGAGAAAAAATTTATGAAAAATACCGAAAACAATTTAAGACTGCTGTATAAGGCTGTGCTCTCGTTAAAGGACGAAAGCGAATGCGAGGCGTTTTTTGAGGATCTGTGCACTCCGCAGGAGTTAAACGCCATTTCACAGAGACTGGGCGTGGCAAGTATGCTTACCGACGGATTTGTATACAATACGATAGTTGAGGAAACGGGAGCGTCCACAGCAACAATCTCACGCGTCAACAAAACTTTGAACTATCAGGCGGCAGGCGGATATAAAATAGTATTCGACCGCATTAAGGAAAAGAAATAATGGCGGGCTACTCCGATTTTGCCGAGGCTTACGACGCGCTTACGTTTAATGTGCCGTATGATGAAATAGCCAATTATTACACTGAGATATTGTGCAGAATGACGAACGGCAAACGGCTGTTAGATATGGGCTGCGGCACGGGAAGTTTATCTGTTAGAATGAAAAACCGCGGTTTTGACGTTGTTGGGCAAGACGCGTCCTCGGAAATGCTGATGTTCGCCGCAGAAAAGTCAAGCGAGATACTGTGGATTTGTCAAAATATGGAAGAAACCGAGCTTGCCGAGCCGTCCGACGCGATTATTTCAACGCTTGACAGCGTAAATCACTTGTCGGATAAAGCTGCTTGGCAGCGCTGCTTTAACAAGGCTGCCGAGAATTTACGAAGCGGCGGCGCGTTTGTGTTCGATGTCAACACGATTCGCAAACACAGGGACATTCTCGGCGAAAACACTTTCGTGTACGATGTGGATGGCGTTTATTGCGTCTGGCAGAATTCGTTCGACTCGAAAGACAACGGCGTAAACATTGAGCTAGACCTGTTTTTTGAGGAGGATGGCGCGTATATACGCGGTGGCGAAAGCTTCCGCGAGGTGGCGTTTTCGGAGCGGGAGATTTGCGAAATGCTGAATGCGGCGAGCTTTGAGACTATTCAAGTTTACGATTATTTGACGTTCGGCGCGCCAAGCGAACATAGCGAAAAATTACTGTTCGCGGCACGGAAAAAGTAAAACGTCTGTACATATTATAATATATTTAAGCCGGGAGATTTTATGGGAAAAATTGTAAGAGCATTGTCAGAGGACGGCGGGGTGCTTTGCTCCGCGATAAATTCAACGGATATGGTGAGAGAGGCGGCGCGTGTGCACGAGACGTCGCCCGTTGTGTCAGCGGCGCTGGGAAGAATGACGACCGCCGCGTCTATAATGGGCGGAATGCTGAAGTGCGAGGGAGACACGCTGACGCTTAGAATAAACGGCGGCGGAGTATGCGGAACGCTGACAGCCGTTGCGGATTACAGAGGCAATGTGAAATGCTGCGTGGGCAACGCCAAAGCAAGCGTGCCCGTTAAAGCGGATGGTTCGCTTGATGTGGCGGGTGTTATAGGAAGCGACGGAACGCTTACCGTGGTAAAGGATATGGGGCTTAAGGAGCCGTATTGCGGGCAGATACCATTAAAATCGGGAAACATTGCCGACGATATTACGGCATATTACGCGATTAGCGAGCAGCTGCCGACTGTTGTGTCGCTCGGAGCGGTTTTTGGAGAGGGCGCGAAAATAGAAGCGGCAGGCGGATTTATGGTGCAGATAGTGCCGCCGATTTCCGATAAGGCGGTCAACGTGCTTGAGGAAAACCTCCAAAATATGGATAGTATAAACAAAATGTTGGAGAAAGGTCTGGATCCCGAGGAGATCGCGCTGAAAGCGCTTGCCGGGCTGGGCGGCAACATTTTGGATCAATGGGATGCGCAGTATTACTGCGACTGCTCGAGAGAACGCACCAAGGGAATTTTGATGTCGCTTGGCAAAGATGAGATTCAAAGGCTGGCTTCCGAACAGGAGAAAACAGAGGTTTGTTGTCATTTTTGCAATAAAAAGTATGTGTTTTCGGCTGATGAGTTGTTGAAAATGCTGAAAGAATATTTTTTTTTAAAAAACCCTTGACATTTTCGAAAGAAATGTGTATAATATAATAGTCGCTTGAAAAAAGCGGCAAACAGAAATGTCTAAGGGCGAATATCCGGAAGTTTAGCTCAGCTGGGAGAGCATCTGCCTTACAAGCAGAGGGTCATAGGTTCGAGCCCTATAACTTCCACCAAATTTGAGGCGTGCTTTGGCGCGCTTTTCGGTCCGGTAGTTCAGTTGGTTAGAACGCCGCCCTGTCACGGCGGAGGTCACGAGTTCGAGTCTCGTTCGGATC
>CANRFR010000002.1 GCA_947629945.1 uncultured Clostridia bacterium
AGTCCATTTTCGTGTCGAAAATATCTACGGATGGTGTTTTCTGTTTTTCACAAGATTTATGCCCACAAATGGCTTTACACAGCCGTTTGTGGGCATAAAATCTTTTTGGTAACATTTAGTTGGCGGAAAGAAAGGGATTCGAACCCTTGAACGGGTATTAGCCGTTACACGATTTCCAATCGTGCGCTTTAGACCAACTCAGCCATCTTTCCGTAGGTCTAATTGATGTATTCAACTCAATAATTATAACACAAATTTCGAAGTTTGTCAAGTACTTTTTCAAAAAAATATGTAAAGCCGGAAAAAAGAAGGAAAAACTTCTTCTTTCCGGCAGGAACGTTAATTAGCGCTTATTCTCATTCTGGTTCTGCTTCTGCTGTTCAGACTGGTTTTGCTTCTGGTTCTGGTTGTTCTGATTGTTCTGGTTATTCTGATTAGACATAATTAGTTCCTCCTGTGAACTTTTAAACAAATTTATCGCGGATTTCTCCGCAGTCATATTTTACGCAGAAAAAACGACAATATTCATTTCAAATTTCAAAATCATGTTTGACTTACTCACTACTGTTTGATTCTGTCAATACTTTTTGAAATTTGTACCTTTAAATATAGGGACCTTAAATAAATCATGGTTAGAGCTTTAAGGAAGCACTGATTAAATCGGCGCTTCTTAAAATTATCTTTCGTAAGGCTGAACCGAGATTCCACGCTCGCGAGCCTCGCGGTGAAGAGCCTCAATGCGGCATAACAGCGCATTTTCTTCGTATATAAGCGCGTCGATGGTGCGCTCGTCCGTCACAAGATCAAAGGTAACTCGCACGTCGTCGAGCCGCTCCGTAAGATAGCTTATCCGTTCTAAAATCTCTTCGCGCTCGTATTCATTAAGTAAATCCCGTGATTTTTTTGTAAAGAGTTTCACAAGTTCACCTCCCAAAGAACAAGTAAACCACTGCCCCACAGACTATCCACGCCGTGCAGTCGGCAGTGAGCGCGGCGGGAACTGCGCAGCGCGTTTTTTTACACTTCACCGCACCAAAATACACCGCCGCCGTATAAAATGTTGTCTCACTGGACCCGATAAGCGTTGCGGCAACACGCTCCGCAAACGTGTCCGCACCTACGGAGCTTGCTATCTCGTTGTAAACCGCCATAGAGCCGCTTCCCGAAAAAGGTCGCAGGATCACGAGCGGCACAACCTCGCTTGGAAAACCCAGAGCTTTGCAAATCGGCTGCAGAGCGTCGGTCAGAAATTCCACAGCTCCGCTTGCTCTAAACATTCCAATGCAGACGAGAAGCAGCACCAGCGCCGGCAAAATATCAGCACAGGTTTTCAATCCCTCAGACGCGCCCTCGCAGAATGCTCCAAACACGTCCACGCGCTTTACCGCCGCGTAGATAAGTACAAAAACAGTGATAAGCGGTATTATCCAGTCAGTAAAACCCATTTCACGTTTTTCTCCGAATTCTGCACATTAATTTTGCCGAAACAGTGGCGACGACTACCGAATAAATCGAAACCATCCACACACACGGAAGTATGTCAAACGGCTTTTGAGAACCGTTTGAGACTCGTAACGCCGCGGCAGTAGCGGGTATTATTTGAAGACTCGAAGCGTTTAACACCGCAAGCAATATCATATCGTCGGTCGCGGCTGAACCGTCAAAATCCGCGCTCTCCTCTGCTATCGCCCTCATAGCCGCGATACCGAGCGGCGTGGACGCGTTGCCCAACCCAAGAACGTTTGCCGCGAGATTCATCGTGATAAGTCCCGCCGCCTTTCCACCGCGCTTTATTCCCTTAAACAAGAGTCCCACGATTGGAGAGAGCAGTTTTGCCAGATTTTCGGTAAGACCGGCGCGCTCCGCGACCCGCATCATACCGCTCCAGAAACAAATTATACCGCACAGCGAGACTACCAACTCCACTGCCTCTCCCGATTTTGCTAAGATTGCCGAGGATGTATCCCCCATTTTTCCGCTAATCGCTGCAAATATCAGTGAAACTACAGGCACAATTATTAATATTACTTGCATTTTTTGCTCCCTTTTGTAAAAATTTACTTTTTTTGTAAAAAATTCGCGCTTATTGCACAAAATGTGCAGTAAATAATTTGACAAATTTGTCAGAATATGTTATAATTAATATAGAAGGAATTTAAATAATTGAGCGAAGGAGGTATCTGATATGGTAAAATCTACCGGCATTGTAAGAAAGGTGGACGAACTTGGACGTATCGTTATTCCGATTGAGCTTCGCCGAAACCTGGACATCGAAGAAAAGGACAGCCTTGAAATTTACGTTGAGGACGATCATATTATTTTGAAAAAATACTCGCCCGCTTGCTCATTTTGCGCAAGCGCTGATGGGATCACGGTCTTTAAAGGCAGAAACATCTGCCAAAAATGCCTTGATGAGATTTGTTCTCTGAGCAAGACCGAAGAAACTAAGGCAGTCTGAATACTAAAATGGTTTTGGTTGCCCTGTTGTAATAATATGCCGCGATGTAACGAAAAATTACTTCGCGGCATTTTTTATGTAAAATTACAAGTTGCTCATATCAGGCTCTGTCATTGATCAAAAACGCGCAAAACAAAAACGCGGTCCGTTAATACGAACCGCGTAAATGTCCATTTATTTGACTTTATGGTCGTTTATTGAAGCTGAAATTACTTTCTCTTCTTAGCAACTACCATAGCGCCAGCAGCTACAACAGCTACACCGAGAACAGCAGCAACGCCCTCAACACCGGTGCTTACATTACCCTTAGAGGTAGTGTCGTCAGCAGCGGGAGTAGACTCAGCAGCGGGAGTAGACTCAGCAGCGGGAGTAGACTCCTCAGCAGCGGGAGTAGACTCCTCAGCAGCGCCGCCCTTGGTCTTAACGGTAAGAGTTACAGCGCCGCCATCTTCAGCAGCGTTAACGCCGAGCTTAATGCACATGCCATCGCCCTTAGCCCAGTTGATGTCGGAGCCTTTTACAGTAACAGACGCCGCACCCTTAAAGAAACCTGCTTCGGTCATATCGCCAATAGCAGCAGTATCGGTCTGAGCCCAGCCATCAGCAGCATCGAGACCTACGCACCACTCGGTCATCTGATCGTTGCCGGTGAAAGTAATGCTCTCGATATCCTCAGCCTTCAAACCAGCCTGGATCTTATCAAGACCTTCCTGCAAAGTAGCGGCATCATCGATGATCTTAACATCAGTCCAAGCATCAATATAATCAACTGCCTGGGTGTAAGTGAGATCTTCAGCGGATGCCATCACGCTCATAGCGGATACAGCTACAACGGAAGCAGCTGTAGCAGCCAAGATTTTCTTCATGTTCATTGTAATTTTCCTCCAAAAAATATTTTTTGTACAAACGAGCGGACAACCCGCATACGTTTTGTATTTATATTATACACTATTCCCGTTGATAATTCAATGTAACATTTAGCCAAAATTTTTAAAATATTTTTGTGTAATTTTTGGTAAAATTTTCTGTAATAAAACCGAAATTACCAAACATTTTAAAATTTAGCTAATTTACGTTATTTTTTCTTTCTAAAATTCGGATTATCATCGGGCTCGCGCATAATAACATCATAAAGCCGCCGCGTCTTATTGGTCTTGTGCTTCTTGGATCTCAACATCTCAAGCTCCGAAGGCTCCGGCTCGGGCGGTGCCTCTGCGGACGCTTTGTCCTCAAAAAGACCCCTCTCCTCCGTCCATATACCCGCGGGAGCGTTTTCGGCGGTCACACGCATTGGCGGTTTGCCGTCCTCGGAACGGCTTTTTCTGTCGCTTTGGCTATTGATTTGGCTTTTGCTCCGGCTGCCGCTCAAACTACCGCCGTCTCTGTCGGATTGCTCCAGAACGTCAAAAATGCTGCCGATATCCTTGAACGGCTCTGCCTCGGGCAGCTCTTCCTCAAAGGTAGTCGCAGAGTCAACCCTACCGCGCGGAATAATGCTCTCCGCTTGAGCCGACGTGACCACGGGCGTGCCCGCCGCCTTACCGTAAGCGCTTATCGCTGCGGCATTTTTCTTAATAACTTTCGGCTTCGGCTGTCGTATCTCGGGCGGCTTTTTATCGACGGCGCGGCGGCGCGGCTGCTTGATGCTCGGCTTCATATCCTCCGGAACCTCATCGTAAATGGGAAACGGCGGCTCTTCATCCGGCTCGAACGGCACTTGATTTGCCGCCTGCGCCGACTTCATCGGGAAGTCCTCAACAAACTTGGGCGTTTTCTCATCAAATGCTTGGAAAGCGTTTTTGCGCGCTTCCTCCTCTTCATCAAGCTCTCGGCGGCGCGCTATTTCCTCAGCCTTTTCGCGCTTTACGCGCTTTTCCTCTTCAAGATGTTCCTCCAGACGTTTCAAGTCCTCGTACGGACTG
This sequence comes from uncultured Clostridia bacterium, assembly GCA_947629945.1. Taxonomy (GTDB): domain Bacteria; phylum Bacillota; class Clostridia; order Oscillospirales; family Ruminococcaceae; genus CAG-115. The sequence goes on from CANRFR010000002.1 coordinate 4,381, forward strand.
CGCTCATGCTCCGGCTGTCGCTCCGGCTTTCGCTCCGGCTGTCGCTCCGCCTTTTCGGGAATGTTCGGCGGTGCGGACGACGGCTTAAGCGGCGCTCCGAACGGCTGAAAACCCGAGGGGTCGGGAGCTTTCGTATAACCCTCGTGCCCGAGACTTTCTCCGTTGCGTATTATATGAGAGATCTGCGGCTTTTCGTTCTTTTTTCGCTGTTTGGTCGGCGATGTGAAAAAGCCCTCTTTCAGCGCCCGCTCGTCCTCGGGGTCGCGCTCAGGCGGCTGCGGGATAGCGTCGCGCGTTATCCTTTCGGGCACGAACGGCTTAACTACGCGCTCACGCGGCGCGGAGAGCGGCTCCGGCTCCTTTTTCGGTACCTCTACGATAGGCGTGCTTTTGGTGATATCCACCTCCAGTGAATAGTCTAGGAAACTTTCAAGCTCTTCGGGAGTTATCTCGCCGTTTTTGACCTTCTGTTTCATCGCCTCCATATAAGTGCGCCAATATTCGTACTCCTTAACGCTCATATCCTTATCGATACGGTTGTACATCTTATCGGTGACGTCCTTGGACCTTTTCTCCAGAGTTTCTGTAATGGTGGGTTTGGGGTGTTCTTCCTCCCAGATCTCAAGACAAGTCTTGCCGTTCGGCACAAAGCGCGAGCAATACTCTTGAGGGTGCTCCTTATCGCGCAGGAAATAGCGTCCGCAGCGTTTACATTTGCCCAGCCACTCGCCGTTTTCGATCATCGCGTCTATCTCGAGATCTATGGCGGCTTTAAGACTGCACGGCATATAAAGCTTTTCGCCGTAAGTGTCCATTTTTCCACGTACTACGCCGTAATTCGATAAATCCTGAGGCAGACCCGCTTTCATTTTCGCAAAAGCGTCCATGGCTATTTGATCGGATATTTCGCTGTAATCGCCAACGTCGGAATAATCTTCGCTGTAATCGAAATCCGAAAGCACATTACGCACGATATCCTTTGAAACGGTCGGGAACAGGAACGGCGCCGTAGGCACTCTGCCCACGGAAAACGTCTTTGTAACGCCCAGATCCTCAATGCGGCAGCCCATTTCACGAGCCGTCACGCTGAACGCCAAATCGAAGTAGTTGCGTCTTGCCACGGCGTCCTCGATAGTTTTTATCGACATTGAGAAGATGAAATCCGATTTGCTCCGCGCGTAATCCTGAACGCGCGCTATATTCAACCATTCGTTGATAGCGCGGTTATAGCGGAAATCGCACAGCCGCGAGAACACCGCCTTTTCAAAATCGCTTTTGCAGCGGATAAATCTGTTCCACAGTGCGTTTACGCCTATATTATCTCTCCTGCAAACGTAATCTATCCAACAATCCAGCACTATTTTTTCATAAACCGTTCTGATGTTGTGTTCGATATAGCAATGCGCCCCGCAGATATCGCGGCGAAGCTCCGCCATACGGTCAAGGTCGAGAACGCCCGATTTCAGCGATTCATTACACAGATCTATGGAATGCTTTGCAAAATAAGAAAAATCGAATTCGCAAAAATCCAACAGCGTTGTAGGATAACGTAACACGAAAATCTCGTTGGAAGTTTTCCCCACGAGCTTCAGCGTTCTCTCCATATCAACACTCCTTTCAAATTCACTGCGGCGAAGAGCTTTGCTCCGAGCTTGCCGCCGAGCTTTGCACGGAACTTGCCGCACTTTGTGCAGCGCTGCCCGAAGTAGATTTTACTGTACTTTTCGTTTTATCGACAAGATACGGATTTTCCTGCTCAACTTTTCCGTCCACCAACAAGACCTCGGTCTGCTTGCCGCTCTTTGTGGAGGTTTTCCACTCCACAAAGTTCTGCGAAAGGCTCGTGTAAGCCGCAACGTGAATACTCTTACACCCGAAAACCTTTTTCGCCACACCCTGTGGTAACTTGTAATCATCGCCCGTATATTCAACGTAGTAAGTCATTGTGTTGCGGTCGGGGTAGCTGTCAAGATAGCGCACCAAACGGTATTCGCCGTTTTTGGAAAGGGATTCGTAAGAAGTATCGCGCGTTGACAGGTCGGGACCCAGCAAATTCAAGTTGCCGATAAATCTCGTAACGCCTATGTGTCCCGCTATGCCTATAACGAACAGCAGCAGATACATTGTGCCAAGTACGGTTTTCAGCGTTTCGTTTGAAGCATTGACGAAGAACAGCACCAACATAACCACTACAGGCGGAATAATGATATACCAATTTCCAAAGCCGAAAAAAGTCACCAAAAACACTATCGGCGGCAAAATAAATGAATTCACGCGCGTTATCACCTGTCTGCGCGACAGAATAAACAGACCAAGCGCCGCAACGTTTATAAACAGGTAGAGTATAAATGCGGGCGTGGGGTTTTCAAACTGGAAATAATACGCAAAAGTAAGCCACGCTATCCACACCATAAATCCCGTATAACCCCAGCATATCACGGCTATCACACGTCTGAACCACACATTCTTAAAAAAAGCCACCAGCTTGTCCATCGTCATTCCCTCTCTTACTTAAATATGTATTAAACTTTACAGGCAAAAGCGCCCCTTGATTTAAAAATAATTCCACGTATTATATTGTATAACAAAACACGAAAAAATGCAAGTGGTTTTAGTCAATTTCTTAAAATTATCAATAAAAAATCCCTCATTTATTAAACGAGGGATCTTATAATATGCATAAAATATCAGCTTTCCTTGCCCTGATTGAACTTGCGTAACAAGCTGTCAATATCGTTGGCGTCGCCAAAGCCGCCCGAAAACGTCATGTGACCTGACTGCGCCGCAGGCTGTACTGCTTCCTCCGCAAGATCGAACTCAAGAGTCTCTTCCGGAGTGGGTCCCTCAACAGGAACGTTCGGCGAAGCCACGCCAGTAAGTACCGACGGCTGGGGGTCCTCCGCAAAATCCGTTGCCACAACGATAAGCGAGATCTCGTCGTCCGCCAGATCGTCGTCGAACACGATACCGCACTTGAACTTGGCATCCGCGTTGAACTTTTCGGAGATCTCCTTGGTAAGTCCGTCGAATTCCTCAAGCGGGAACGAGGACGGAATGGAAACGTTGAGCAATCCGCGCTTCGCACCGTCTATAGAGGTCTCGAGCAGCGGGCTGTTGAGCACCTCGTTCAAAGCCTCGTCTATCTTGTTGTCGCCCTTGCCCTTACCGATAGCGATATGCGCTATGCCGCTTTCTTTCAAAGCCATCGTGATATCCGCGAAATCAACGTTGATATAGCCGTCGCCTTGCAGCAGCTTTATCATACCCGTTACCGCCTTGCAGAGGATATCATCAACCTCGCCGAACGCTTCTTTCAGCGAAACCTTGGGCTTGGAGCCTTTAAGCTCGCGAACGCGGTTGTTCGGGATAATGATAAGCGCGTCGACATACTTCTTCATCTCGGAAATGCCGCCGATAGCCATCTGCATTTTGGCTTCGCCCTCCCAATCAAAGGGCTTTGTCACAACTCCTACCGTAAGTATATTTCTTTCCTTAGCCACGCTTGCCACAACGGGAGCAGCGCCCGTACCCGTGCCGCCGCCCATACCCGCTGCAACGAACAACATCGAAACTCCGTCCAAAACAGCCGCGATATCATCGCGGTTTTCCTCGGCGGAAGCTTGTCCTTTGGCGGGGTCGTTACCCGCGCCCTGTCCGCGCGTAGTTTTGCGTCCTATCTGAATACGCTTCATCTTGCTGCCGTCTTTTTTTCTCAAAGCGGCAACATCGGTGTTCGCGATAACATACTCAACATCCAGCACTCCGCCGTCGACCATGTGCGCCGCAGCGTTTCCGCCCGCGCCGCCTACTCCAAACACCATAATTTTGGTGTCCATTTGGAAGTCGTCGCTCAAATCAAATCCATCATCAATATCATCAATAGCAAAAGCCATATTACTCTCCTCCTGCTTTTTTGCCTCTTAAATACAATACCCTTTTTTAATTATACCACATCTTGACCGAAAATGCAAGTCATTTTTCCGATAAATTTATGAATATCGGCAGACATTTTTCGTGGATTATGCCCAAACCCGTTTCTTTCAAGAAAATTTGCATGCTTATTCGGTGAGCGCCGGGTCGGTTATCGGTCCCGTAACGGAGTCAGGCTCCGATGTTGGATCAGGGTAGGGTTCCGGCTCGGGATCAGGCTCCGGTTCGGGGTCCGGTTCCGGTTCGGGGTTCGGTTCCGGCTCGGGATCCGGTTCCGGCTCGGGGTCTGGCTCCGGCTCGGGGTCTGGCTCCGGCTCGGGGTCTGGCTCCGGCTCGGGGTCTGGCTCCGGCTCGGGAGCGGGAGTTGACTCAACAGCGGACTGAGATGCGGGCGCGGATACTGTTGAAGATACTGACTGCGAGGAAACGGGTTTGCTCGTTTGAGGCACGGAATTATTCTTTACGGGAACTTTTTCGGGATTTGTAAGCAGCAGCGTAACATGCTCGTCCTTGCCTATCTGATTTTCGATGATCTCGATTGCCACAAGCAGCTTGCTTTCGACCTCTTCTGCGGGACCGAGTTCCAAAATTACTCGATCCTCCACAACTATCTTGACCGAAAACCTATCGGTAATATCCACTTCCGTGACGTTCTTCAGACCCGTTTTTTCCACGGCTTTAAAAATGATATCGGGGATCTCGGTCTTTCCGTCGGTTTTGGATTTCAGCCATGTGCCGATCTCAAGGTTTTCCGCGTCAAAGCCCTTAACGACGGGAAGCCCGTCCGGCTGACAATGCTCAAGTATTTTACCCTTGTGCGAGATTGCCGCCGTAACGCCGTTATCGCTTATGCAGTATTGCTTTTCCGCTTCAACAACCGAAATGTTGATATTTGTCGGGAACGATTTTTTCACTTCCGCCTCATCTACGTAAGCCAAAGAATTTATGATGTTATCGCGGGCTTCGGAAGTGTTTATACGCATAAGATTTTCGCCGAGCTGCAAGCCCGATTTTTCCCTTATCTCGTCCGCCTGATACCTTTCGTTTCCCGAAACGTTTATGTGACTGCACTTAAAAAGCACGGTATTGGCTAGAATGATAACGACTACGATTACGACAATAGCTGCCAGAATATAATACAGCGAATAGTTGCCGCCGCGAAATTTCTTCTTCTTTCGCGGACGGCTCTTATCGCGTACGGACGTTTCGGCATTTTTGCGCACGGAACGCACCGTGGAGGAATTCGCGTACATCTCTCTACGCTCGCGGGTAGACCGGGCGGTTTTTCTTTTTAAGTCCTCGGGCGTTGTTCTTGAACTGCCTCGGCTTTTTTTCCGTACCATTTTTGTCACTTCCTTTTATGAACTGCCGGAATAAATTGTATTCCGAAATCATACTCTTTTAATATCAGCGCCTATCGAACGCAGCAAGCTTTCAATGCTCTCGTAACCCCTGTCGATGTATTGCAGACCGCTTATCTCGCTTGTACCTTCGGCGGCAAGCGCCGCGATTACAAGCGCCGCGCCGCCGCGAAGCTCCGCCGCGCGGACTTTCGCGCCAGAAAGCTGTTTTACGCCCTGCACAACGCAGACCCTGCCCTCGGTTTTAATAGAAGCGCCAAGACGCACCAGTTCGGGAACGTGCCTGAACCTATTTTCGAAAATAGTCTCCACAAAAACACTCGTACCCTCTGCCGTGGTGCAAAGCGCAGTGAACGGCGCTTGAATGTCAGTCGGAAACCCGGGGTACGGCATAGTTCTGACGGTTGGAGGCGCCGTGCAGCTTTTATTGCCGCTTTTTCCGCTGATATATATTTTCCCGCCGCCGTAGGTGTATATACGCATTCCCATTGCTTCGAGCACCTGCAAAAAGCCCGTCATGTGCTCGGGACGGCAGTGCGTTAGTATCATCTCACCGTGAGTGATCGCCGCCGCGCAAAGGTAAGTTCCCGCGGCGATCCTGTCGGGAATAACGCTGTGTTCACATGGCTCCAGACGCTCAACTCCGTCAACAGCGATAACGCTTTCACCCGCGCCGCGTATTCTAGCGCCGCATTTGTTCAGAAAATCGGCGAGATCGACTATTTCGGGTTCACGCGCGGCATTGTGTATCTCGGTCTCTCCCTTGGCGGTAACGGCGGCTAACAGAATGTTCTCGGTAGCGCCCACGCTTGGGAACGACAGCACTATCTTAGCGCCGTGCAGACCCTTTCCGACGGTACAGTCGAGATAACCGTGCTGCTCGGTTATCTCCGCGCCCATTTGACGAAGCGCCGAAAGATGGAGGTCGATGGGTCTGGCACCCAGTTCGCAGCCGCCCGGAAACGTCAGCTTACAGCGCCCCGTCCGCCCGAGCATTGCTCCCAAGAACACTATCGAGGAGCGCATTTCACGCATCAGATTATCCGGTATCTCACTGCCGAATACATTTGACGCGTCTACTGTTATGGTATCCCCGCTGCGGCGGCATTTACATCCGATATGCGTTAAAATTCTGCAAGCAACGTCCACGTCGGTAAGCGCGGGACAGTTGTGCAAAACGGTCTCGCCGTGCGCGAGAACGGACGCCGACAGCAGCGGAAGCGCGCTGTTTTTCGCGCCGTGAACTCTCAGTTCTCCCTCCAGGTGTCTGCCGCCGTTTACAATAAGTTTTTGGCGATCGCTCATATCATCACCCTTTCAACAATGATACTGCATAATATGTTGAATCGGGCAAAATGTGATTACGGTTTACGATAAACGCGTATTTCTTGCTGAATTTATATTGATTTCCGCGTTACACAAATGTTTAGTCGACTATTTAAAACTATCCTCGCCGCAAAGCTCCACGATTTCTTTAAGAATAATATCGGCGGCGTTAGCCTTACGCATTTTGCCGGCGTTTTCCTCCATAAGCCGCAAGCGACCTCTGTCCGCGTAGAGCTTTGACACCTCGTCCACCAGCTTCGCCTTGGTGAGATTTTTGTCCTCGATTAGTACGGCGGCATTTTCGTTGACCAAAGTCATCGCGTTGTAGTATTGATGATTTTCGGCGGCAGCGGGATACGGCACAAGCACCGACGGTCTGCCTATCTCGGTAAGCTCCGTTATCGTCATAGCTCCCGCGCGGGAGATGATAAGATCCGCCGCGCACATACAGGTATACATATTATCGATATACTCCTTAAAGATCAAGTGACGCTTGTCCTCGCGAACATTCGCCTCCTTTAAGGCGCTGAGAAACAGATCCTTGTTTTTGCCGCCGTAAGCGTGAATGTGATTTATCTCGCCCGTTTTTTGTTCCCACGCGATAAGCTCGGCGACGGCGGACGTAATTTTGTTCGCGCCCAGACTTCCGCCGAACGAAAGCACAGTAAAGCAGTCCGGAATACCCAGCCGCTTCCGTGCCGCCGACCTCTCTTCAATGGGAATGTTCGTTCGCAGAGGATTGCCTGTAACAACGCACCGCGACTCGTCTTTAAGATATTTTTTTGCGTCCTCGGTCGCCAACAGCACCTTGTCTGCTTTATCGGACAAAAGCTTAGTAGCCGCGCCCGGATAAGAGTTGCTTTCGTGAGTGACCGTCTTTATTCCCAACGCAACAGCTTGCCGCAGAACCGTTCCCGTGACGTAGCCGCCCGTTCCGACAGCCAAATCGGGCTTGAACTCCTTGATGATCTTTCGAACGGCGAGTTTTGCGGAGACGAGATAGCAATACGCCGCCTTAACGTTTCTCAAAACAGACTTCGGCGAAAAGTCGCGCTGAAATCCCGACATCTCCACGCCCTTGAAATTATAGCCCGCTTTGGTCACCAAGCGGCTCTCCATACCGTTGGGCGTTCCGATAAACAGTATTTCCGTTTCGGGGAATACCTGTTTCATTTTATCCGCGATGGCAAGCGCGGGATTTATATGCCCCGCCGTGCCGCCCGCCGCAAAAATCACCTTCATTTTTACACCTCCGAATTTCAATCGACATTTGTCAATTAACTCTCGCCCGCTTGCTTATGGAAAGCAGCAGACCAATTTCCCAAAGCTGCAGCACCAGCGCCGTGCCTCCGTAGCTGAAAAACGGCAGCGACACGCCCGTATTTGGTATGCAGCAGAGATTTACCGCGATATTGAGCAGCGCCTGAACGCCGATTTGAAACGTTATTCCGGTTGCCATCAAACAGCCGAATTTGTCCTCGGCTTTTCGCGCGACATAAAGCCCGCGCATAATAAAAATTATGAACAGTACAATAACGAAAACGCCGCCCACAAATCCGAACTCCTCAACAAGAATAGCGAAAACGAAGTCGTTTTGCGCCTCGGGAAGATAGTTGTACTTCTGACTGGAGTTTCCGAAGCCCTTGCCCCAAACGCCGCCCGAGCCTATTGCCAGCGCGGACTGAAAGTTTTGATAAGATTGGTCTCCCGGATCGGAAAGCGGATCCATATACTCAATGCGCTGCTGGAAGTAACCCACCTGCACCACGCTGACCACAAAGTAAACGATGAGCACAAAGCCTACAGCCAACGGCACCGCCTGCTTCATATTAACGCCGCCCACAAACAGCAGCACAGCGAAAATCATAAAGATGATGAGCAGACACGACAAATGCTTCTGCACAACGACCGACGCAGCCACGGGTACCATTATCAGCAAAGGCTTTAAAATACCGTATTTGAATGTACGCATTTTGTCGGAATGTTTGTGAATATAATACGCCATAAAAATTATGAGCGCTACTTTAAGGAAGTCCGACGGCTGAAACTGTCCCATAATGGGAATTTGCAGCCATCGCTTCTGTCCGCCGACAGCTTCGATACCGACAAAATAACACATCGCGTTCATGATAATGCATATCACGAGGAAAATATGCGCCGCCGTGATATGCAAATGCTTCGATTCAAACCTCAAAAAGCGGTAATCAAAAAGCGTCAAGCAAGTCATTCCCACAAGTCCTATAACGGCGGCGGTCATTTGACGCGTTACATACCCGTAGCTGTCGCCTTGGTTGTCAATGTAAGAATACGCGGGGCTTGCAGAAAACATCATCGTAATGCCGATCGCCAAAAGCACAAGCGTTATTATCAGCATAGGGATATCCACTCTGCCCTCAAAGCTGAAAAAGCGGATACGGTTGGGGTCTTTTTCTTTTTTCTTCTTGCGTTTCAGCTTGTCGGACGGGTCTTTGGGAACTTTGCGCGGCTTGACCGCTGCGCTTGAGCCGACAGAGGTTCTCATCCGAGCTTCGGCGCGCGGATCCGCCGCGGAACGCCGAGCTTTCACGCGGGCGGCGTTCGCATTTTGTACGTTTTTCACTGCGGAACGCGGACGCTGCGTCTGCGGCGCGGGACGCGTTCTTCCGTTTGAACGCGGCGCGGACGCTCTCGGCGGAGCCTGTCTTCCCCTTTCCGAAACATTTCTTGATTGCTGCATTTTATCCCCCCAAAACAGTTGACAGTTGACAGTTATTGGCAATTATACCGAAAGCTGTACACTGCTATTTACCGAACATACTAAACGCGAGAAGAACGGCAAGCCCGCCAAACAGCAAGCCGACAAACGAGAACACGCCGTCTATTTTAAGCTCGCTCCAGTTTGACAGCTCAAAATGGTGGTGAATGGGCGTCATCTTGAAAAGGCGCTTGCCCTCTTTGGTGTGATGTATCTTGCGGGTGATTTTAAAGACAGTCGATTGAATAACCACTGACAACGCTTCAAGAACGTACACTATCCCCGCGATGACCATTAGAAATTCCGCGTTGCAGCCCAATCCCAGAGCGCAGACCAATCCCCCGAGGAACATCGAACCCGTATCTCCCATAAAGACCTTTGCGGGAGGAGCGTTCCACGTAAGAAAACCGATACAGCCGCCCGCCGCGCAATACGCCAGAAGCTGCTGTCCGAACATTCCGAGCACCGCCGTTATCACCGAAAACGCTATCATATAAACGGTGGTAACGCAGCTGCAAAGCCCGTCAATGCCGTCCGTAAGATTTACGGCGTTCACCACATAAATTATCAGCAGTCCCACAAGCGGGTAGTAAAACAGCCCCAAATCCCATTGCAGACCGCCCGGAAAGGATATTACCGTGCGCGAAAGACCGTTTATATACATAGTCGCGAAATACGCTGCGATAATCATTACCTGAAAAATTATCTTCTGTATCCAAGTAAGACCCTCGTTGTGCTTTTTCTTCACCTTGATAAAGTCGTCCAGAAAGCCCATAAGTCCGAAAAGCAGCGCCATAACCATTCCCGACACCGCGCGGATAAACTCGGGCTTGTCGGTATCGACATAATTCGCGCCGTTTTTCGCGAAAACCATCATTCCTATGGTAAAGCACACCGTCACCCCGATAATAAACGAAATGCCGCCCATTGTCGCCGTGCCCTCTTTTTTCGCCTTATGCCACTTAGGACCTATATCGAGTATTGTTTGCCCGTATTTCAGCTTATGCAGCAGCGGGATAAGCCAGAAGCCTCCAAGCCACGTCAGCGCGAAAGAACCGAGCGCCGCTCCCACAAAAATCCAAGTCTCGTTCATAAATTCTCACCTATTTTTTCCACAATTTCTTCCATTTTCATACCGCGGCTGCCTTTGAAGAGTATCACGTCGCCGCTTTTTATCTCTTTAAGCAATTCTTCCGAAAGCTTTTCTTTATCCGCGCTTTGAGTTACGCGAACGCCCTTTTTGCTGAGTTCGTCGCGCAGCGCCGTCATTTCCTCTCCGTAAAGGAAAAATTCATCGGCAAGTCCCGAAAACTCCGCAAGCCCCGCGTGAAGCTCCCGCGACTTTTCCCCAAGCTCCAGCATATCGCCCAGCACCGCGATTTTCCGTCCGTTCATCGTTGATAAAACGTTCAGCGCGGACTTCATCGACGTGGGCGAAGCGTTGTAGCAGTCAAGAATTACGGTAACATCGCCGCGCTTTTCGATTTTCTGCCGCATACCCGAAGCCCGATAGCTCATAAACGCGGAAATTATCTCGTGAACGCTCATTCCAAACTCAATGCCGACCGCGAACGCCGCCAAAGCGTTCAGTATATGGTGCTCACCCACAACCGGCACCCGAGCCGCGTACTTGCCGCCGCGATAATTCAGCGTGAAGCGTTCGCCGCCGTCTATATGCTCAATATTGGACGCGTAAACATCGTTTTCCGCGTTAAATCCGTACTTCACAAGCCTGTGTGCGCCAATGTTCTCCATATTCAGACCGCTCAAATATTCGTCGTCGCCGCAGACGATAAGCGGAGCGTTTTCGCTGTCCATACCGTCAAGTATCTCCAGCTTAGCCTTAAGAATATTCTCGCGGGTCTTAAGGTTTTCGATATGACACCAGCCTATGTTGGTAATAACGGCGCAGTCGGGGTGAGACGCCTTTGACAGCACCGATATCTCGCCGAGACCGCTCATTCCCATTTCAATGACTGCCGCGCCGTATTCCTCGTCCAGACGAAACAGCGTTCGCGGAAGCCCGATATCGTTGTTGAAATTACCCTCGGTTTTCAGCGTTCTGTATTTAGCCGCCAGCACCGCGTATATCATATCCTTTGTCGAGGTTTTTCCCACAGAGCCTGTCACCCCGCACAGCTTAACGGAGAATTTGTCGCGGTAATGCCGCGCGAGCGCGAGCTGCGCCGTTCTTGCGTCCTCAACGTAAATTATCGGGATATCCGCGCGGACGCTGCCCGGCAAACGGTCGGAGATCGCCGCGGCTGCGCCGTTCTGCGCCGCCTGCCCGATATAGTCGTTGCCGTCGAAGCGCTCGCCGTTTATCGCGATAAACAACGCGTCCTTTTCGATCGTGCGCGTATCCGTGGAAACGGAAGTCACCACCGCGTCGCCGTTATAAAGTTTCCCGCCCGTAACATTTTCGATCTCTTTTGCCGTAAACATAACTCATTTCGCTTCCTTAAAGTATTCCTCAACTATCTCCTTTTCGTCAAAGTGATAGTAGGTGTCGCCGATTGCCTGATAGTCCTCGTGACCCTTGCCGCAAAGCGCCACAACGTCGCCCTTACGCGCAAGCTCCAGCGCCCTGAGCACCGCCGCTTTTCTGTCGATAAACTCCTCATGCGGCATACTTTCGGGAATGCCCCGCGCAACGTCGTCGATAGTCCGCTGAGGATCTTCGTGGCGCGGACTGTCGGTCGTCACAATCATCAGATCGGAGTATTTCGCCGCCGCCCTGCCCATATCGGGGCGCTTGCCCGCGTCGCGCTCTCCCGCCGCGCCGAACACCGTGATAAGCCGCCCCTCTGTCAAGGGCTTCAGCGTTCCGAGCAGCTTTTCCAAGCCGTCGTCGGTGTGGGCGTAATCGCGTATCACCGTGAAATCGCCTTGATACAGCGTTTCCAGCCGCCCCGCAACGCCCTTTATTTTTTGCAGAGCGTTCAATGCCTCGTCAAGCGGAACGCCCGTCAAGTGTACGGTCACAGCCGCTTCGACGGCGTTCGCGACGTTATATTTGCCCGTCAGCGCGAACCGCACGGGATAGCTTTTCCGCGCCGCCCTGTCCGTCAAGATAAACTCCGAGCCGCGCGGAGTGAGTTTCACAAATTCCGTGTAGAAATCCGCTTCGCCATCTATTGAAACCGTCTTTAGCGGAACGCCTTTTTCCCGGCAATAGTCAGCAATTTTCCGTCCGTATTCGTCGTCGACATTAACGACCGCATTCTCGCACATATCGAACAGCCGCCGCTTAGCCGCGAAATAATTTTCCATGGTCTTGTGGTAGTCCAGGTGGTCGCGCGTAAGATTTGTAAACGTGCCGACTTTAAAGCTCTCCGCCGCAAAACGGTACTGCGCCAGCGCCTGTGAACTTGCCTCTATAAAGCAGTATTCGGTTTTCTCATCGCGCATTTGCGCGAAAAGCTGATAAAGCTTTCGCGGCTCGGGTGTGGTCGGCGGACCGTTGTGCGAATAATGAAGTCCGCTGCCCGTATCCGTACCCAGCGTTCCGATAACGCCCGTTCTGTAACCCAGTTCACGAGTTATTTCCGCGCAAATATTCGCTATCGTGGTTTTGCCGTTGGTGCCCGTGACCGCGCATAGCTTAAAACTCCGCGTTGGTCGTCCGTAATAAGCCGACAGCAGTTCGGGATAGACCGCCCGCGAATTCGGAACGTTTATCTCGTTTTGCAAACCGAGACGCTCGGCAGTCACCACAGCCGCCGCGCCTTTTTTTAACATCTCGGCGGCTTTCGAGTGCCCGTCAAAGCGTTCGCCCTTGATACATACGAACACAAAGCCGCTCTCGACCTCGCGCGTGTCGGAGGTCACTCCGGAGACCGCAATATTGCTAAGTTCGGCGGGAATTTCGCAAATTCCCTTAAAAAGTTCTCCTATGTTCACGAAATCCCCCCAATTATAGTAATTAAGAGCTGTAAACCGTTATCAATCACCAAAGCTGCTGGCTTGGAACGTCACCTCAATGACCGTGCCCAGCGGCTGAGACGAACCCGCCTCATAGCTTTGCGCCGTAGCTTTAGCGTCGGTGTTTGCCGCCGCTCCGCCCGTAAGCTTGATGTTAAAGCCCGCGTTAGTAATGGCTTCATTGGCTTCCGCGGCGCTCATACCCAGAACGTCCGGCACGGAGCCGTATTCCGTCTGGGCGTCGCCGAGATAGACCACGACTGTCGAGCCTTTCGGTATGCTTGCGCCCGACGGCGGATAAGTCGCTGATACGGTAGCTTCGCTGTTTGCGTCGCCCACGAACTTTGCCTTAAAGTTGTTCGCGGTAAGGTTGCTCTCTGCATACATAGACATATCGCCGATTACCCACGGCACAACCGCGTCCATCTTTGCCTGTTCCTCGGCAGTGTAAGTGGGGTAAAGTCCCAAATGCTCCAGACCCTCTTTAAATACCGCCGAGATAACGGGCGCGGCAACTGCCGAACCGTAGTATTCGGGACCTGTGGGCGTGTCGGCGAGAACCAGCATTACTATCTGCGGATCGTCCATGGGAACGACTGCCGCCATTGTTGATATGTACGTCATTTTAGTGCGTCCGGTCGCGTTATATTCGTCGATTTTCTCCGCTGTTCCCGTTTTGCCGCCGATGCGGTAACCCGCGATATACGCGTTGTGACCGCCGTTTTGAGCAACTATCGTTTCAAGGATATCCCTCATCTGCTTCGAGGTGTCCTCCGAAATAACCTGCCGCTTTATCTGCGTTTCTTTCGTTTCGATAACGTTGCCGTCGCTGTCGAGGACTTTGTCCACCAAATGAGGAGTTACCAGATATCCGCCGTTTACGAGCGCACAGTACGCCGTGCACATCTGAATGGGGGTTATTTTGTTCGTCTGACCGAAAGCCGAAGTCGCAAGCTCGACGGGACCCATTTTCGAGCGTTGAACGTATAAGCTCTGCGCTTCGCCCGGAAGATCTATTCCCGTAGGCTCGGTAAAGCCGAACGATTCAAAATAGTTAAAGAATTTATCCACGCCGAGCGCCAATCCAACTTGAATAAAGTACGGGTTACAGGATTTTGTAATGCCCTCCTGTAAATTCAGCGATCCGTGACCGCCGAGACTCCAACAGTGGATATCCGTTCCCGCGACGTTGTAAACTCCCGCGCAGTCGAACGTGGTATCCATATTGATAACTTCCTCGTCCAAAGCCATCGCGGTAGTTACCGATTTGAAAACCGAGCCGGGATAATAAAGTTCCGTCACCGCCTTGTTTTTCCATTGCCCCTCACGGAGAACAGCTTCTTCCGCCGCTATCTCGTCCTCGGATTTTCCTTCCTTCTCCATTTGCGCAAGCTTTTGTTTGTCAAGGTCGCTGTAAATCGTTGAAGGTTCGTTCAAGTCGTAAGAAGGGGAGGTAGCCATAGCAAGCACTCCGCCCGTCTTGCAGTTCATAATAATTCCGCACGCGCGGTTTATTACGGAGTGCTGCGAAATGCACTGTTCCAGGTTCTTTTCGAGATAATGCTGCAAAACCTCGTCCAGCGTCAGCACAAGACTGTAGCCGTCCACTGCCGAGAAATACTTGTCATTTTCGTATTCGACGAGCCGCCCCGTGCCGTCTTTTCTGTAAAACGCCTTACCGTCCGTGCCTTTAAGATAGTCGTCGTAATAGGCTTCAAGTCCGTAAACGCCCTCGCCCTTATAGTCCGTAAAGCCTATTACGTTCGACGCAAGCGAGCCGTTGGGATAATAACGTTTGCTGGACTGCTCGGTGTAAACGCAGTCGGAACTTATATAGTTTTTCGCCAAAAAGTCGTTTATCATCGTGACCTGCGGCTTTTCGACCTTGCTTTTGACTATGTAGTAATTGTGAGCCTGATCGTTGTTGTAAGCGTCGCGCATTCCGTCGGGCGATATCTCGAGTATCTCCGCCAGACCGTCTATAATGGTATCGCTGAGCGGCTTAAACGGCTCCATAGGCTCCTTGCTTGTGTCGCTGTTGTTTTCCCACTCTTCTTTGCGCCGATTGTAGTCCTTTTCCCAATCCTCGCTCTGCTTTTGGGTGGTGTTCTGCGCGAAGATAACGTTCCACACCGCCGAGCTTTGCGCCAGAACGGTGCCGTTCGCGTCGTAAATGGACCCTCGGTTCGCCATAATAACGTGCTGACCCGTCTGCTGAGTATTCGCGAGTTCGCGCCACTTATCGCCGTCAAGCACGGTGAATTTCAGCAGATGATAGCCCACGAAAACCGAAAATCCGAGTATGCAGCACAAAACCAATATCTGTCTGCCGCGATATCCTATGATCGGCTTCTTCTCGGCTTCCTCAAGATCTTTTTTCTTTATCAACTCCCAAAGGCGTTTAAAAAAACCTTGGTCGTTTCTTTTGTTTGCGGAATTGTTTCCCACTGCTTTGTTCCTCCAAAAATCAAAAAAGCAAGCTCGGCGCACAAAGCTATTGTGCCGCCGACCTTGCCGCTTTTTTGTGCAATGTGCTGTAAAGTCCAACGACAATAAGGGGCTTGTTCACCCTTATACTATGCCGTTAAAACCCGATGTATTCCAAAAACGACTTAAACCCTTTCTTAATTGAGCCCAAAAAGCCCTCGGAATCGTCTTTTTCGACTTCAATCAGGCTCTCGGTATTCACGCTTATATATTTCTTCTGCGCCGAAGTGACCTTGTTCATTTGAAGATTGTTTTTCGCGTATTCCTCAATATATCCTATATTCGCCTTTGCGTCCAGCTTGCTTTGAAGAAGCGCGTTGTTTTCAAGTTCCTCGTTCAGCAGTTCCTGCTGCTCCGCGACAAGACGCGCGGTATCGTCTTTTTTCGTGTTGAACCAGTTTACCGCGAAGAACGCCGCGAACATTACCGCAATCGCCAAAAACGCCGTTATCTTCGTTCCGCTCTTTGAAAGCGACGACGCGGGCGCCATACGGATCTTTCTCGCTTCTTCCTCTTTCTTGCGCTCCCTTTCGCGCCGCTCTCTGTCCGAATTATCGAACCGCGACAAATCGTACGCTAAATTATCGTCGTTATACATACTTATCCCCCCTATTTAAATAATTTCAAAATCTTGACTTTGATTTCTCGGTCGCTTCGCTCCCCCCGTTGCGCTTCAAAGTCAAGATCGATCAAAATTTTGCTTAGCGATAGCCCGGCAAAATTTTGACGTTTTTTGAAATTTATCCGCTCATTCACGAACCTTTTTTATAACTCGCAGCTTCGCGCTTCTGCTTCTCGGATTGCTTTCCAGTTCTTCTAAAGACGGCGTTATCGGCTTTTTGCCGATAAGTTCGCCGCGCGGCTTCTTTCCGCACACGCACACCGGAAACTCCGGCGGACAGGTGCAGCCCGTGCAGAACTCCTTGAATCTGTTTTTCACTATTCTGTCCTCAAGCGAATGAAACGTAATCACCGACATCTTGCCGCCGATCTTCAGCCTGTTGAACCCGTCCGTCAGCGCCTTATCAAGCGCGTCAAGTTCGCCGTTCACTTCTATTCTTATCGCCTGAAAACTCTTTCGGCAAGGATTTTTCTCCCGCCTGTACGCCGCCGGAACGCTGCTTTTTATTATCTCTGCAAGTTCGCCCGTCCGTTCTATCGGCTTCAAAACCCTTGCTTTGACTATTCCCTCGGCTATCCTCGGCGCGAATTTCTCCTCGCCGTATTCATAAAGAACGCGCCTAAGCTCGTCCTCGGTATAATCATTCACGACGTCTGCCGCGGAAAGTCCCTCGCCGCTCATTCTCATATCGAGAGGAGCGTCGTTGTGGAACGAAAAACCGCGTTCCGCGTCGCCCAGTTGGTGGGAAGACACGCCCAGATCGGCGATAATACCGTCCAGCTTATCTATACCCAATTCATCCAAAACTTCATTTAATTCAATGAAGTTACGATTTACAAGCGTCACAGGCAGACCCTTTAGCCGCCCCCCGGCAGCCTCGATAGCCTCCTTGTCCCTGTCGAAGCAGATAAGTCTCCCCCCCGAGAGCCTTTCCGCCAGCTCCAAGCTGTGACCGCCGCCGCCCGTTGTAAGATCCGCATAGACACCGTCCGTTTCCCCAAACGCGCCGTCCACCGTTTCCCTCAACAGAACCGTTGTGTGTCGAAAGTCCATCAAATACCCAACTCCTCAGCCAATTTAGAGATATCTTCAAGAGAAGTTTGACTGTTATACTCTTCCCAGGCGGCTTTATCCCAGATCTCGGCGCCGTCCACAAGCCCCACAACAACGACCTCACTTGTAATGTTCGCGTAACTGCGAAGTGCGCTCGGTATTGCAATTCTTCCTTGCTTGTCCGGCTCGACTTCGCTTCCTCCGCCTATCAAGAAACGCTCGATAGGCTTCGCGATCTTCGACGGCTTGCCGCGCAGGGAATCCTTCAAAGCTTCCCAGCTTTCGGCGGTATACACCGTCAAACACTTTTCGTTCAGGCTTTTGCAGATATAGAAATGTTCGCCGAACTCTTCACGCAGCTTCGCGGGGAAGTTCATACGTCCTTTGGCGTCAACGGTGTGTTCATACTCGCCGTACATTTCTATATCCCCCCCTTTTTCAGTTGACAGTTTACAGTTGATAGTTGAGAGTTGTTAAGCGCTCCCGTAATTCAAAAGGTTTTCGCTCACGAATAATACGTTTCCCGCAAAGCGCGGGTGTTTCAATCCGCATAAGCCCCTAATAACTATCAATTGTCAACTGTACACTTTCAACTGTTCCGTCCTCCTCAGACGGAAATTTCGTAGATCACATATTTTCCCTATGTATCGGTAATAAGGTGAGATTTTATATTTTAGTGAACTTTTCACCCCGAGAGTGAAACAATTCACCCTCTTTACCCACTTTTAATTATAAACCACTTTTCCTTTTTTTTCAAGTGTTATTTGTGTTTTTTAAGAAAAATTCGGAATAAAGTTTTGTTCATATTTTTGTGCAATTTCAACAAAACAGCGCCCCGAAACTTCCGCTTCGGAGCGCAAAAATTGTGCAATTTATCGGTATATGTTGAGTTAGCGTTGTAGAACCTTAACTACATCTTGGGTCGATCTTCGATCTGTTCATACGATTTGCGGCGCAGAACCTTAGTTTATTAAGTAAGAACCTAATAACGATATGTGGAAAACTTGTTGAAAATTTGTGCAAAACTTCCAATCGCCAATTTGTTCACTTTCCCGAGTTTTTCAGAAGTTCCTTTTTTCTCCGCTTTGCCTTTCCCCGCAGCTGCTGAACTCGCGCAATTTCGTACTTGCAGCCGCTGTCGTGAGGATCCTTTTGAAACTGCTCCAACGCAAGGTTGCAAAGCTCGATAACACGGTCGGGGTCGCCGTCCGCGTCGTCGAGAGCCTGCGCTTTATCACGGTAAACCATACCGATATCGTATACATTGTCGGGCGTGTGTTCCAAACGCAGCGCCAGTTCCGCTTCAAACATCTCGTTGCTCTTGTCATACTGCTTTGTTGCGGCGTAAAAGCCCGCCATCGTTCCGTAAAACTTTGCGAGCCTGTCAAAATCGCCGCTCCCTTTGATTATGCCGCCCGCTTTATCGTACCACTCGGCAGCTTCCTCCAAACGGTTCAGCGCCCATAAACAGCGTCCGACAAGTTTATAATGGTCGGAAAGTTCCAAATCGTCTGCATTAGTCTGCTCTAAGCGCTTGATTATCTCCAATTGGATGTCGAGAGCGTGAGCGAAATCGCAGTGCAGCGCGTTTCCGTAAAACTCCGCCTCAAACAGCGAATTCAATTCGTCGAGAGTAACGGTGGCAAAGCGTTCCGCCTTGCGCTGTTCGTAAGTCTTTCGCGTGACAACGTGCAAAAACGCCACGTTACCGCCGTCCTCGTCGTATTCCGCAATAAGAAACGCGCCGTTATCCTCGTCAAAATTTATCGAGGTATGCTGAGTGCTGCCGCCCGACGGCATTATAAGGGAACGCTCCGCGCCGTGTTTTTTCAGCACAGCGTCGATCTCCGCGCCTTGAAACAGAAACTTGTCCGAGCTTTTAAACAGCGCCGACACAAACATAACGCTCATCAGCCCGTCAAGCGTTACTCCGTCTGACGGTCCCCAATGTACCATACGGTTTTCGTCGTCGATCTCGCCGAACGCAATATCCAAATCCCGAGTACCGAGATCTATTCCGACGAACATCTTATCCGAACCGATACTCTCTGCCGTGCCGATCGCCATAATATGTACTTCGCCGCTGTCGGTCGACAAATGTACCATACGTATACCGTCGGGGTGAAAAAAAGTTATCTGCCCCTTATTCATATCAAGATACGCATATTTTTCCAGAAACTCGCGCAGCGGCGCTGGAATATCCAAGCCGCTCTGTTTCTTTGCTTTAATAAAGTCTCCGTTCCAAACTCCGTTATGTTCGCCGTCGTAGTACAGCTCCATAGCTTTGAGCGGCTCTATATTGTACAGTACAGCCATTTTAGTTCTCCTTCGCAAGTAAAATCATAAGCCTTTCAAAAATTTCTCCGAGCTTAAAAAGAAGAACCTCGCCAATTCGCCGCCGTTAAACTCAGCCGCCATAAACGTACGCGTTTCCTCGGAAAAGCCGATAGAATATTCGCGGTGCAGAGCGGGATTGTTCTCGATTTTCTCAATATCGAAGCCGTTCTCGCGCAGCAGCTTTACGGCAAGCTCGGGGTCGTCGGCAGCCACTGCTCCGTCGGTTTTCATAATCAAATTAACCAGCATAACTTTAAACAGCTCGGTGAGCGTATCGTCGGAGGGCAGCAGCTGCGCTTGATTAGGCGTGATTTTCATAAGAAATACGCAAGGGTCGTTGGACGGCTCGTCCAACACCGTTATCTCGAACTCGCCCACTCGCCCGACGATAAGAAGCGGCAGCTCTTTATTATCCCCGTAACGGAAAATACGCTTCGTCATAATATTCGGATGAATAAAGCGCGGGGCGTCGGAAAGCCTGTTCACAGCCATATAGCCGTATTCGCGCAGAAATCTGTGCAAAACCGTCGGCAAAACAATAACTCGCGATTTAAGATTTGCCGCGAAATCATCTTCGGAAAATCCGTCGGTTTCTCCCTGATAAAAAATTTTCAGCGCGTCAAACGCGTCGAGATTATGCAGTACAGCCACCTTAAAAGCCCCCTAACTCAACCTTGTTTTAAAATTTTCGTAACCGAATTCTTTCAAAAGCGCAAGCTCTCCGTTTTCGCGCAGTAAGTAAATACTCGGCAAAGCCATGCCGTTGAACGTGTTGTTCTTGCACATTGAATAGATAGCCATATCCTCGAACACGAGCCTGTCGCCCTCGGAAAGCGCTTTATCAAACGAATAATCGCCGATGATATCCCCCGCGAGACAGGTGTTGCCGCCTAACCGATAAGTAAACTGCTTTTCGTTTGGCATTCCCGCGCCCCGAATATTCGGACGGTAGGGCATTTCCAAAACGTCGGGCGCATGACAGGCGGCAGACGCGTCCGTTATCGCGATATTCATACCGTTTCGGAACGTATCGAGCACCGTCGTGACCAGATAACCCGCGTTCAGCGCGACTGCCTCTCCCGGCTCCAAATACACTTCAAAGCCGAATTGTTCCTTGGTGAAGCGTATTTCCTCGATAAGCAGCTCACGGTCGTAGTCGGGGCGCGTAATGTGGTGTCCGCCGCCCATATTCAGCCACTTTATTCTTCCGAAAAATTTTCCGAACTTCTTTGTGACTTCAACTATTGTTTCACAGAGCGGTTCTGCGTTTTGCTCGCAGAGCGTATGAAAATGCAGACCCTCAACTCCCTCGGGAAGTTCCGTTAAATTCGCGATAGTTGTTCCCAAGCGTGAAAACTCGCTGCAAGGGTCGTAAATTCCGTGCTCCTGCGTGGAGTATTCGGGATTTATCCGTATACCGCAAGACGCGCCCGCCGCCCTGTCCTTGAACTTTTCATACTGTCGAGCGTTATTGAAAACGATATGATTACAGATTTTCGCAATCTCGTCGAACTCCTCGTCACGGTAAGCGGGCGAGAAAATGTGGTTCTCCCGTCCGAAAGGCTTTGCCATTTCCTCGTAGCCGAGCCGCGCTTCATACAGACCGCTTGCGGTACAGCCGTCAAGATATTTCGCTATAAGCGGATAAGTTGCGAACGCAGAATACGCCTTCTGCGCGAGAAGTATTTTACAGCCCGCGCGTTTCTTCACGTCCGCAAGTATTTCCAGATTTTCCCTTAGCCGCCGTTCGTCAATGACGTAGCACGGGGTTTTAACTTTTGTTATCCAATCAGACATTTGCGGCGCTCCTTAATTTACTATCTGACTATCGCGTAAGCCATATACCCGCCGTACAGCGCGACCAAAATTCCGCCCTCAACGCGGTTTACAGTCTTGTTTGTACAGCAGAACACATAAGCGAGAGCAGAAATTCCCATAAGAATAATCAAATCGGTAAGTCCTTGCGCGTTGATATTCATAGGAGTAATTGCTGCGGAAGCCGCCAGTACGAATAGGATATTGAACACGTTAGAGCCGACAACGTTGCCCACAGCGATATCGCTCTCACCTTTTCTCGCGGCGACAATGCTCGTTACAAGCTCGGGGAGCGACGTTCCCACGGCGACTATCGTAAGACCCGCCAGCGTTTCGCTCATTCCCAAGCCGATTGCGATGGTTTTCGCGTTGTTTACGACCAACTCGCCGCCGATAACTATCCCCACAAGCCCCAAAATCGTGAATATTATGCTCTTCGGAAGACTTACGGGCTTTGCGTTCTCGGGTTCGGGCTGACGGTTGTTTAATGCAAACGTTACTATCGAATACAAAAAGATACCGAGCAGAATTATCATAATAAACGCTTCGTTTCGGGAGATAACGTTGCTCTCGCCGCCGCCCAAAGCAGTATCAAACGCTGACAGAGCCAGAACTGCCGTTGCCACCAGCATAAACGGGAACTGCTTTTTGACTATCTCGCCGTCCACGCGCACGGGTTTTATCAGCGCGGCAATACCGAGCACTCCCAAGAGGTTGAACATATTCGAACCTATTACGTTGCCAACTGCGATATCGTTTGAACCGTTCACTCCCGCGATAATGCTTACCGCCGCTTCGGGAGCGGAAGTTCCCATAGCGACAATCGTAAGTCCAATGACGATTGACGGAATTTTGAGCTTTCGGGCTATACCCGAACTGCCGTCAACGAAGATATCCGCACCCTTAACAAGCAAGACAAAGCCCACTAAAAGTAATACTATCGCTAAAAACATCTCAATCTCCTTTTAGTCCACAAGAACCGGGTCTCTGTCCTCTTCCCAAGGCAAACCCCACTTATTGAGGTTCTCCATAAAAGGATCGGGGTCGAACTCCTCAACGTTGAACACGCCCGGCTTCTTCCACAAGCCCTCCAGCACCATAGCCGCGCCTATCATAGCGGGAACTCCCGTGGTGTACGAAATAGCCTGTGAGCCGACTTCTTTATAGCACTCCTGATGGTCGCAGATGTTGTAGAGATAGTAATTCTTCGGCTTGCCGTCCTTTTTGCCTTGGAAAATACACCCGATATTCGTTTTGCCCTTGGTTCTCGGACCGAGAGAAGCGGGGTCGGGGAGCACGGCTTTGAGAAACTGCAAAGGCACTATCTCTTTGCCCTCGAACATAATCGGCTCGATAGAGGTCATTCCAACGTTTTCAAGGCACTTCAAATGTGTAAGATAACTCTGCCCGAACGTCATAAAGAAACGTATTCTCTTAATTCCTTTGATGTTCAGCGCAAGGCTCTCCAATTCCTCATGGTGGAGCAAATACATATCCTTTTCGCCCACGCCTTTAAAGTTGTAAACGCGTTTTATCTCCATAGGCTCTGTCTCAACCCATTTGCCGTCCTCGATATAAGAGCCTTTCGCCGACACCTCTCTAATGTTTATCTCGGGATTGAAATTGGTCGCAAACGGATAGCCGTGGTCGCCGCCGTTGCAGTCGAGAATATCAATATAATTTATCTCGTCGAACTCGTGCTTTTGCGCGTAAGCCGAGAACACTCCCGTAACACCCGGGTCAAACCCGCACCCGAGTACTGCCGTGATACCCGCTTTCTCGAAACGCTCACGGTAAGCCCACTGCCATGAATACTCAAACTTTGCCGTGTCCTCGGGTTCGTAATTCGCGGTATCAAGGTAATCCACTTTGCACTCAAGACACGCGTCCATAATGTGCAAATCTTGATACGGAAGCGCTATATTCATAACAATCTCGGGCTTGTACTCCTTAATGAGAGCTACAAGCTCGGGAACGTTGTCCGCGTTTACCGCCGCCGTTGAGATAACGGTTTTTGTGGTCGGCTGAAAACGTCTTTTGAGCGCGTCGCACTTGGATTTCGTGCGGCTCGCTATCATAATCTCTCCGAAAACCTCGCTGTTTTGGCAGCATTTCGCGACCACTACGCTCGCTACGCCGCCCGCTCCGATAATCATTGCTCTGTGTGCCATAGTTTTTTCTCCTTAATTAAAATAAAATACGGTTATTGCCGCGCGAAGCGCAACCGAAATTGTCAACTGTACATTGTACATTGTCAATTGTTCAAATTCCGCTCATACTCAACGTATAGAGCACAAGCGCCAATAAACCGAGCGTCAAAATCAAGAAAATACCGCCCAATAATTTATTGCCGCCTTTACCCAAAACTCCGCTTCTGCCGCCGATAAAGCCGACCGTCACCAAGGCGGCAAACCCTATGCCGCAAAGTATTCGCAAACCGCCGAACTCCTTAAAACGCATATCTATATAATAATATGTGTTCAATTTCTCACCCGACGTTATTATGTTTTCGGCGAGGAGCTTGGAATTTATCGAACTTACTTCCGATGTTGCCTTATAATTCAACCGCGTTACTCTGCCTTTGATTTTCTGCGAACCAAGCATCGCTATGCCGCCGGAAAAGTTCTTTTCTATATAAGAGGGCTTCGCTCTTACAAGAAAAGGCGCTGCGCTGTTGTCGTTCGTCATCATAAGATAATAATGGTCGCTGCCCGTGGGAATTAGGTTTACGGAATGTTTCAGTTCAAGAACCTCAAACGCGTAAACCGCAGTAAACTCGCAAACATCGCCCTTGTCTGCGCTGTTTATCGGCACGGAGCCGTTCTTCAAAAGCGCGGCTGCTCCCGAAATCAAGAAAAACAACGTAAAGACGATCAAAATGATAAAGGCCGCTATAGATTTACGGGTCATAAAATTCTCCTTGTGAATATAATTACGTCGTTGGTTTTCGTTTGCCAAACAAATGACCGTATCAGTTTATCAGCAGCCCGATAATCGCGAACGTAAGCATAGCGACAAGTCCCAACAGCATACAAGCCCCGCCGATAGCAAGCGACTTGCGGCTCTTCAGCTTATCCACTCGCAATAACGTAAGCCCCGTTGCCAAAGCGGTAAGCAGCCCGAAAACCGCCGCCGTGATAAGAAACGCAAATCTTTTCGGATACTGCGCGGAAATCGTAACGCCGAGCACCACAAGGCTCAACGCAAGCAATCCCATTGCCGCCATAACCACGATTCCCGTCAGCTTAACGGATTTGATTTGCATATTACGTTCTTCCTGTTCATTAAGTTCTTTATTTTCCATTTTTATCTCCTTAAATTCATACTCTCCCCGCGAGCACATCGCGCACATTGTTCGGGAGCGCAAAACAGCCGCTATGTACATATTGATTATAGTACTTTGTTTTAAGTCCTTGCGAGAGCCACCATTCCGCGTTTTGGTCTTTCACGGGGTGGAATTTTTTCGAGGCGAACCCGAAAAGCCATTGTCCGCTCGGATAAGTCGGGATATGCGTCTGATACACCAGCGCTATGGGGAAAAAGCTCTTTATACGCTCGTGGGCACGTTTCATCGCTTGCGCGTATTCGTCGTAGAACGTGCTCTCGTGCTGATTTACAAGTATTCCCGTATCGTTCAGCGCCTTGTAGCAATTGCCGTAAAACTCCTTAGTAAACAAGCCCTCGCCCGGACCGAACGGGTCGGTACTGTCAACGATTATCAGGTCGTATTCATTTTCGGCTCGGCGAACGAATTTAAGTCCGTCCTCATAGTGGATATGCACGCGCGGGTCGTCCAAAGAACAAGCCGTAAACGGCAGATATTCTCGGCACAATTCCACAACGCGCCTGTCTATCTCCACAAGGTCGATATGCTCAATGCTCTTAAAACGGCAAAGTTCGCGAACCGCGCCGCCGTCGCCGCCGCCGATAACAAGCACTCGCTTTATCTCGGGATTTACCGACATCGGAACGTGCGTAATCATCTCATGATAGATGTACTCGTCCTTTTCCGTCAGCATAAGAAAGCCGTCCAGAACGAGTATTCGCCCCAATTCCTCGCTGTCGAGTATGTCTATTTTCTGAAACTCGCTCTGCTCCGATACCAAATGCCGCTTTATTTTTATTGAGAACCGCACGCTGTCAGTGTGATTTTCCGTAAACCAAAGTTCCATTTTTTCTCCTTATTTAAAAAAATTTGCAAACAGCTCTCTTCGCTGCGCTTCGTTCGCTAGCCGAGAGACATTGCCTTCGTTTCGCTGACGCTTCACTACGGCAACGTCTCTCGCTTTTGCAAATTTTATGCGACCCAACAAGGTGGATTTTATTCAAGCTTTACACAGCCTTTTTCAGTTTGTCGTGATAAAATTCATACGCTTCCTTGCACAGTCTGTCGCCGTGCTCCTCCCAGAACGCGGTATTAGTCTCCATAAGGATATTTTCGTCCTCGTCCGTGAGGTAATCGAAAATGTCCGAATAGTAAGTAAGCCGCTCGTCCTCGCGAAACTTGTCGAACACGTCCGTGTAAGTTCCGTGGAGCAGCTCCAGAAGCTCCCGATACCCCATTCGCTGAATGCCGCGCATTGCGTACCAATAGCACTCATAGCCCCAATTGGTGAAGAACTGCTCGAAGCCGCCGTTGTACGTGTCCACTACCAATTTCCAGAGCGCGGCTATCTCCTGTTCATCGGCGTCGAGCTTTTTCCAGTCGCCGCCGCAGTCGTATACCAGCTTTTTGTTGAACTCGCCCGAATAATCGTCCCACAACTCGTCATAATCTTTTTCCATTTTAAATTTTCACTTTCTTATGTCAAGATATAAAGGTTCCGTCATCGCCCATAGCCTCAAAATGTCTTCTGTAACGCTTTGGAATTCGAACATCCGAGAAATAACCGATGTCTGACAGAACTTCGGAAATAGCCGCAAATCCGTCGTTATAAAAGCGCGTAATACGCCTTTTGCGGTCTGAAATGTTTTTATAGTCGGGCGGACAAACAAATGTCCAATCCGCGCTCTCATCGTCAACAATTATTCGGAAATATTTGTCAATTTCCGTTTCATGTACTTCACATTGAGCCAACAAAATATGATGTTCAAAAGCGTCGTCCACGCGCGCCATAAGCACGGGTTTCGTATCGTCAAACGGTATTGCGATAATCAGCGGCTCTTTTTGCTTGATGTATTTGTTTACGGTCTCTTCATCCGGAAATTTGAGGTAATTCATACTTCGCCTCCAAAAAATCTGTTTAACACTATCTTCTCGGCGGTCTTGTAAGGTAACTCGGCTTTACAAACCACTTTATAAGCCGCGGAAACCGCTGCGCGTTACACATAACGTAAACGGAAACCGCCACATAAATCAGCCATAACGCCGCAAATATTCCGCAAAATATCGAAACCGGACGCTTATCCTCGGCGTCGTGACGTTCCGCGTCCTCTTGCGAGAGCAGTTCCGTATTGTCGTAACGTATGCAAACGAGTTCGTCCTTAGCGGTAATCACGGAAAGGCTCTCGCCCTCTTTAAGCTTGTACAAACCCTCAAGGTCGCAAACACTCGCCCACGCCTTATATTCTTTGCCCGAAAGCGTGAGCACTATGCGGTCTTCCTTGCGGTAACTGCCCTCGTAAACCAAATTCGTCCGAACGTAGTCGCGCTTATGAAGCCCCATATTCATACACATTATCCACACGCCGACTATAAAAGCAAGGAGTATCACCCACACGGCAATAAATTCGCCCGGATAGTAAACGTTGCCGTTAAACAAGCGGCTTCGAGTGTTGTAAACGCGCATTTTGCGGCGGTAGTTGCGGTTTTTGGTGCGCGAGGCGTTTTTTCTGCCCATTTCAGCTCCTTATTTAAATAATTTCAAAATCTTGAGTTTGATTCTCGGTCGCTTCGCTCCCTGCGAACCAAACTCAAGACCGGTCAAAATTTTGCTTAGCGATAGCCCGGCAAAATTTTGACACTTTTTGAAATTTATGCGCCGCCAGTTAAGTTGCTCACGAAAAGTTACTCGACTACCTCCAAATACTCCACATTCATATCCTGAGGTCCCGTGAGCGAACAGCCTTTCTCCTTAGCGTATGCTATGTAGTCGAGAATATCCCGAGTAATACGCTCTCCGGGCGCGAGAATGGGAATTCCGGGCGGATAGCACATCACGAACTCGCCGCAAACGCGCCCCGCAGTCTCGTTTATCGGCAATGATACGCGCTTAGCGTAGAACGCGGCTTGCGGCGGCATATCCACCGTGGGATTTATATATTCGTGGTCGAACAGCCCGACCGGAGAACGCCCGTAAAGCCGTTTTATCTCGGAAAGCGCCGACACCAGCCGCTCAATATCGAGCGCTCTGTCGCCGCCCGTGATTATCGCGAGAATATTTCCGATATCGCCGAACTCTATTTGAATATCGTACTCATCGCGCAGTAAATCATACACTTCAATTCCCGCCAAGCCCATAGCGCGCGTGTGAACGGACAGCTTCGTCGTATCGAACGCGTAAAAATCTCTGCCGTTGCAAAGCTCCGAACCGAACGCGTAATAGCCGCCTATTGCGTTAATTTCGCGCCGCGCGTATTCGGCGAATTCCACGGTTTTCGCGTAAAACTCCTTGCCGTGCAAAGCCAAATTCTGCCGCGCCAAGTCGAGCGACACCATTAAAAGATAACTCGCCGAAGTGGTTTGAGTCAGGTTAATTACCTGACGAACATAATCGGGATTCACCGTATCCGCCATTAACAAAATAGCGCTCTGCGTAAGCGAACCGCCCGTTTTATGCACGGAAGCCGCCGCCATATCCGCGCCCGCCGCCATTCCGTTTATCGGCAAGCCCTCGCCGAAATAGAAATGCGTTCCGTGAGCCTCGTCGCACAACACCAAAAGACCGTGCCTATGCGCGATCTCAACGATCTTTTGTAAATCGGAGCAAATGCCGTAGTAAGTCGGGTTGTTCACCAAAACGGCTTTCGCATCGGGGTTTTGCACAATGGCAAGTTCCACTTCTTCAGGCATCATTCCGAGAGGTATACCGAGTTCTCCGTTCACCCCGGGATTTACGTAAACGGGAATCGCTCCGCAGACTACCAATGCGTTTATCGCACTGCGGTGAACGTTTCGCGGCAGAATTATCTTGTCGCCCGCCTTGCACACGCTCATTATCATAGCCTGAACCGCGCCGGTAGCGCCGTTGACCATAAACAGTGAGTTTGCCGCTCCGAAAGCGTCCGCCGCCAATTCCTGAGCCTCTTTTATAACGGACACGGGATGGCACAAATTATCGAGCGGCTTCATGGAGTTCACGTCGTTTTTAAGCGCGCTCTCCCCCAGAAAGCCGGTAAGCGTTTTGTTTCCGCGTCCGCCCTTGTGCCCCGGAACATCAAACTTCACCACGCGGTTGTTCTGATACTCCCGCATAGCCTCGTAAAGCGGCGCGCGGTCTTGGTTCAATTGACAATTGACAGTTGACAATTGACAATTATTGAGCGAATCCCCAAGCTCATCGCTGTCTTTGTTATCTTTTAAGACCACCGAAACACCCCCGTTATTCAATGGACAATGGACAATTGACAGTTGACAATTATTTCAACGTCCCGACTTGCAGACAATCTAAATCGCGCGCGGGTGGACGCGAAGCGTCCACACTCGCAACCAAAATTGTCAATTGTCAACTGTACTTTGTCAATTGTTCAGTATATGTTCATTCCGCTGAATATCTCTATCATCTCGCTTCGCAAAGCGTTTGTTATTCTAAGCCGCTCCTGCGGGTGGACTTCGTACACGTCCGTATTAAACAAGTAATTTTGCAGTTCAATTTCCTTAATGAGCATTTTTGTGTGAAAAATGTTGGACTGATAAACGTTAACATCCATAGCGTCGTATTTTGTAAGAGTCTCGGGGTCGATAAACTCCTGAATGGAATGCATCGGCGAATCCATAAAACACTTCTTCCCCGAAACATCACGGGTAAATCCGCGCACTCTGTAATCTATTATAATAATGTCGGAATCAAAGCTGCCGATAAGAAAATCCAAAGTTTTAAGCGGAGATATCTCGCCGCAAGTAGCCACGTCGATATCTACCCGAAACGTCGAAATTGCCTTGTCCGGGTGATATTCCGGGAAAGTGTGCACGGTAATGTGGCTTTTATCCAAATGCGCGTTCACAGAGCAGCCCGCTGACTGAAAATAATTCAGACCCTTGTTGCAAGAGCCGTCGATATGCTCCGGGTTTATGTTTCCCTCCGCAAACAAAACGTTTACGGACGCGCCTTGCGGATCGTAGTCCTGCTTCGATATGTTAAGTACCGTGGCGCCGATCCGCTCGGTGACGGCGCACAGAATGCCCGTAAGGCGCTCGGAATTGTATTGCTCGTCAATATAGGCGATGTAATCCTTCTGTTCTCTCTCACTTTTAGCGTAACACACATCATATATATTGAAGCTGAGCGTTTTTGTGAGATTGTTAAAGCCATACAGCGACAGCTTTTTTTCCAACCCTAACATCAATCCTTTCCGTATTAAGATAAAAGGTTCTGCGTAAATATTATATTGTAAACCTGTCGAATTATTTCGTAATTTTGTATAATTGCAGTCAAACTGATTATAACATATTTATTTCAAAATAGCAATAGCTTTTGAATATTTTTTACAAAGTGAATTTTCGGATAAAGACGAAACGAACTTCGGATTTAGAAATTATGTTAAAATCATTCTGTAAAATGTAACAATTTTATGAATAATGACTATTGAAATTCACAATATGTTGTGTTATAATTGTAAATGGAAATGAATTTTTAAAAAATCACTGCGGACCCCCCAAAAAAACAAGCCGCAGATCAAACAAAAAGAGAAAAAATGCGGGGAGCTTATCATAAGTCTGTCGCCGCACCATAAGGAGGATATTATGGATAAAAAAGAACTGTCAATGAAAGTTTGGGCAAACGTTGAAAAGAGCAAAAAGAAAGCCGAGAAATTTGAGGACACGGTTGCTGTTTCATTTTCTCTCATCTCGGAAGAGAACGAGGATCTCTTTGTTGCGGTAGTCAATGGAGAACTTCGCGTCGAGCCTTACCACTACGATGATTACGGTTGCGAGATCGAGGCTTCCGCCGAGACCGTAAACAAGCTGTTCGCGGGCGAGATTTCGTTCGACAAGGCGCTTAAAGACGGCGTTGCCGTTGTTAAGGGCGGCGATGTTGCGAAATTCAAGGCTCTCGAGTGCCTTGTTCCCGCAAAGAAGAGCGCGGCAAAGGATACCGACAAGAAGACTGCCGCAAAGGACGCGGACAAGAAATCTGCCGCTAAGGCTGCCGAGAAAAAGACTTCCGCTAAGGTCGAAGAAAAGAAGCCGTCCGTAAAGACCGAAGAGAAAAAAGCCGTTTCTTCCGCAAAGGCTGAAGAAAAGAAAGCCGTTCCCGCTTCTAAATCCGCAAGTGCCGCTGCAAAGCCCGCTGCTAAGAAGTAACTGAAAATCAAAGGATTTACTCACCGAAATCGTCTCGGATTTTACGTCACGATCGGTGAGAAATTTTTAGCCTCATACCGAAAGTATACTATAGATATCAGCACAAACGAAAGCTCAACCAACCTATGAAAAACAAAAAAATACCAATTATAATTGGAATTGTTTCTCTGTCCGTCTCAACTGCGGTCATCTGCTCTTGCTTTTCGGAAAGAGCGACTGTCGCAACGACGGTCTACGCGCCCGCAGACTCGGCGGAAACCTCAAGCGTTTCGGATAATACGCTTTCGGAGACGAACACAAACATTCCCGAAAACGATTCGAAAAGTCCAACCGAGAGCACAACGGAAAATCTTACCGAAAAAGATGTTTCTCACTCCGAAAACAGCGAAAGCGGTACATCCGACATTTCGCAAACCGGCTTCGATGACCCGGAAAGCTACTTGGAGTACAATCCGATAAACGGAACGTATTTTATTCCCGACGACGAAAAAGAGTTCTGCGAACAGTCGCTCTTCGTGGGCGACAGCATTTGCAACGGCTTTTACTGGAGCGGGGTGCTGCAAAACAAAAACCTCTACGCTTCGCCATCCGTCGGCGCGCGGAATATGCTTACATACGATATGACTTACTGCAACGAGCCTAAAAAGTTCGTTCCCGTTTTGAACACGTTAAAGCCCAAAAACATATTCTTCTGGATGGGTATGAACGACGTTAATCTGACCGACTCCAAGGAGTATTGCGAAAACTACAAAAAAATCATCGACACAGCGCTGAAAAACTCCGACGCCGAAGTTTACGTGTGTGGAATCACTCCGATAAGCAACCTGAAGTTTACCAAAAAAGAGACCATTAACGAATTTAACGACGCTATTCGTCGATTTGTTGAACATCAATACGACGAACGCGTTCATTATCTTTATTTCGGTGAACCGCTCAAGGACGCAAACGGACTGCTTGCCGAGGACTGCGACAGCGGCGACGGCGTTCATCTAAGCTGCAAAGCCCATTATATCGCCATGCACGAAATATTTGTGCAGTCGGGCAGAAAAAATCAATAACGAAAACCGCGCAAGAAATGAAACTCTTGCGCGGTTTTGTATTTATACCCGCCGGCGCGGCGGGATTCACAGCTTCTTTGTGCTGAACGCAATATATCCGCAATAAGTTCTCCAAATCATACTGTAATCCGGATAAACATTATCCTTATATTGAGCGTAGAAGTTTTCCTCCGGTATCGCCGCGCTTTTAACACGTTTTAAATCTCCATTCAGCATAGCCAAGCACACTTCAAGGTTGAACGACTTCATCATCTCCGAAAACAGCGGCAACATAACGCGGTCAAGCTCGATAACTTCGCGCTTTACAAGCTTTCTTCCCACGGTCTCCAGCATCGAATGCTCAATGCAAGTCGTTACGGAATACAACACGCCGTCGGGCATTTCGAAAACGTCGTTATAGCAGAACAGCGGTCCCAGCTTATGCCCCGAATATCTTTTGCTTAAAAGCTCGGCGTTTACGCCGAAAAGACTTGTGGAGTAACCGCGGATTATGCCGTCAAGTGCGTTTTCCACGCTTTCATTGGCGCTGCGGCTCCATTTGCTGTGTTCCTTACCGACAATGGCTCTGTCCTCGATAAGAATGTGCGCCGTAAGCCAGCCCGCGCAGACGCCCGCGAAGTGCTCAAGCGATTCCTTGGAATAACCCTTGGTCTCCATTTCCTTTTCCAACGCGGGAATAACGACATTTTTCATATTGTCGTGTATCTTTTTATGTATAGCGTAGCCGGAGTAGCCGATTTTTAACTGATACGCTTCCTCCTCGGCAAAATGTTTTGCGGCGTAAGTTTTGAGATATTTTATCGCCTCGATACAAGTGGTCTTGTTGCGGTCGAAATCGTGGCTGCCGAAATTGCTGATTATTCGCGAAACTATTCTAAACAAATTTCGGCGCGCGTCGTCTATAACATCAACGCCAATATTGTACTCATCGCACCATTCAATCTCAATCGAGTTTTGGTCGAGTTCCATAAATTACACCCCTTATATTTTTATCCGATAAAGTTCTTTTATTATTATAGCACATTTTATGAAAATTGTCAATAAGTACCAAGTTTAATTATTGGACAATTTTAACAATTTTCATAAATTATTCGCCCAAAAATTGGCTAATATCTATATTGCAATACATAGTACTGTGTGCTATAATATTATTACAAAGAATTGCGGTCAAACCGAAAGGGCGGTGAGTCGATGAATTCACAGATGAAAAGAGGAACGCTGGAACTGTGCGCGCTTTCCGTGGTCAGCCGCGCGGACTGCTACGGCTACGAGCTTGTGAACCATATCTCGAAATGTATGGAGATAACGGAAGGCACGATATATCCGCTGATGAAACGTCTGAAAGAAAACGGACTTATTGAAAGCTACATTGTGGAATCGTCCGAAGGTCCGCCTCGAAAATACTATAAAATAACGCAAACGGGAAAAGAAGAGTTCGCAAGGCTCTCGGAGGAATGGTTTGAATTTACGGCAAGCGTAAGCGAGCTGCTGAAAGGGGAATACGAAAATGATAGCGGAAAACAAAGCGGAGTTTCTTGAACAGCTCGGAGTGGAACTTAAAAGGCTCGGCGTGGAGGACGCGTCCGAACTTATGACAGATTTTGAGGAGCACTTCGCCGAGGGTGCGCGGCGCGGACTTTCGGAAGCCGAAATATGCCGCGAACTGGGCAATATACGCGAGATAGCGCGAAGCTGTCTGGATATAAAAAGTTCTATGATAAACAGTATGGTGGCGCGGGACGTTCAGCGCAAAAAAGTGAGCCTTACAAAGCCGGGGCGCTCCGTTCCCGCAGACCCGTCGCTTAAATCCAAAGCCGGAGAGGACTGTGTGCGCTCGTACACCCCCGATCATTTTTCGGAAGAAATATATCCTAATTCCACGCCTAAATCAAACTCAAATGCCGGTTCTTTCGGTACGGGCAATTCGTCGAGCAAAAACGCGGCAGCCGCTAATGCGGGAGCGTCCTCAAAAGCGGGCACAAGCGGACGGACTTCCTCTGGAGCGGGCGGTAAAAGCGGCACCTTTGAAAAAATCGGCAAAACCGTAGACGAGGTTTGCGACAAGGCGGGAAAAGCCCTTAACAATGCGTTCGGAAAGGCGGAGGACGCTATGAACAAAGCCGGAACCGCCGTAAACGGAGCCATGGGCAAAGCCGGAACCGCAGTAAACGGCGCAATGGGCAAAGCGGGAAACGCCGTTGGCGACGCAATGAACAAGGCGGGAAAAGCTGTGGGCAATGCGGCGCGTAATTTCCGCCCAAGCGACAGCTACCGCAAACACACAAACAACGACAGGCGCGGCGGCGACATTCCTCCGCAGTTTACAAAGGCGAAAACAAAGGGCGGCTATAAGTTCGTTGACGTTTCGGAATTAAAACGCAATGTAAACAAGGAAAAACTCACTTTCGAGATAGTGCTGGATGTTCTTTTGTGGCTGTGGGTGTTGCCTGCGGTTTGCGCAGTGGCGCTGGCGGTTTTTGCGGGGGCGATAGCTCTTGCAATGCAGGGCGTATATTGCTTGGCGGGACACGGTGATTTTGTTGGGTTCGTACCGATTACGCGAATATTTTTCACGGTGGGATTTTTCGCTCTCGCGACGGCAGTGTTCAACATAGGTCTGCTGCTTTTTAAAGCCGCCATGTCTCTTGTAAGATACATTATAACGCGCCACGTTAAGGCAATTTACGATATATAAAGGAGGCTGCATTTATGGTAAAAGCGCTTATCGCTTCAATAATTACCGCGGCGGTATTCTTTACGCTGGGCGGTATCACCGTTTTGATATTCAGAGGTTCCGATTCCGAACCGGTGCATACCGATCACGGACAAGTAAACGTTCCGTTTTCGGGTGATTCGGTCGTAACATTGATAGATGAAAAGGTCTTGGGAAGCAAGGAATTTAAGCTAAGCAAAGTGCAGTATATAACTCAGCTTTTCGTAGATTCTTCGGACGTTAAAACATATATCGCGCTTTCAAACGACAACAATGTGACCGTTTCGGTTGACAGCGGCACAAGCGCAAACGCCGTGAAAGTTAAAGCGGAAATGGATCCGTTTGAAAGCAGATTTGACATAACCGTCGATAAGGATTGTTTTTTGGGAATAGACATAGGCGATTCAACGGTTACGCTCTCGCTGCCCGATACGATTTACGATAATCTGAATCTTACCTTGGGCAGCGGCACGCTTCAGGCAAAGGACATTAGAGCGCGGCAAAACGAGTTTGATATAGGCTCGGGCACATTTGAACTTTCGCAAAAAGAAAACTTCTCCGCCGAACTTATGAAAATTGATATCGGCTCCGGCTCGGTAAAAATCGCCAACGCCGATTCAGAAATCTATAATGTTGATATGGGTTCGGGCAGTTTCAATATAAGCGGCTTGACAGGCAGCGGCGATATAAATATGGGCAGCGGAAAAGGTATTGTCGAATTTGCGAAATTAGGTTCGCTGCAAAACAATATTACGCTCGGCAGCGGCTCGCTTTCCGTTTATGTTCCCTCCGACGCGAAATCCGACCTTTATACGGATATCGGTTCGGGAAAAGTCAAAGTCGAGTGCTGCGACGTTTCGCAATCTCTGAAAAACAACGGTCACGTTGCCTTTAACGGCGGTCACGATATGCAGCAATACGCCCAATACAACGATGAAGATGACGAGGATATTGATTATGACGCTTATCGAGACGGTCTCGATGAGATTTATGTGGACTTAGGCTCGGGAAAGGTTACATTTTATGATACTTCCGAGTTCAAGCCGCCGCAGATGTTCGAGGACTTCCCCGAAGATACAAACAGCATTCCCGATAACGCCAGCGTAGGTGTTCAAAACAATACAGAAGCAAACGTTACAGAAGACAGCAAAACAAACGCTACCGAAAACGTTGAAGCAGACGCTGCACAAACCGCTGAACCAAACGCTCTGGAAAACGTCGAAGCAGACGCTGCACAAACCGCTGAACCAAACGCTCCAGAAAACATCTGAGCAAACGCCTCGCAAATCATTGAACCTAACGCTCCCGAAAACATCTAAGCAAACACCTCGCAAATCATTTAATAAAACGTTGGCGAAAGATTGAACAAACAAGCGCGAACCGCACATACGGTTCGCGCTTGTTTATTTACCGCCCGTTTTTCCGCGGTGAACGGCGCGCCCCGCGTCAATAAGTAAAATCGCGCACATCAAAAGCACGCAGACCGAAAGCACGGCGTTTTTGGAAAACGGCTCGACAGCGGAGCCGTTTGCAAGCGTTTCGGCTGCCGCGGGCGGAAAGTTCTTCGCGAACGGCAAGGCGATAAGCGCACTTAAAACGGCAGCGGCGGCTCTGGAGATCAAGAAGCCTTTAAGCGGGATATCGGCGGCGATTGCTCGTATCTGCATTATCACGCATATCCCGCCAAACGAGAGAAGCGCGGCGCAAAATACGAAAGCGTGTTCCGAAGAAGAAATACCTCTTATCCTTGTGACCTCCAGCAGCGCGGGAAGTATCTCGTCTGAGCCGAATGCGGCGCTGAAAAGCGAATAAACGCCGATTTTCTTAAGAACTGCCGAAATCGCCGCAAAGCCCGTTATCATAGCGCAGACCGTAAACATTACCCGCGCCGCGCCCGAAACCGAAGATATAAGAGTTTGCGAGTTAAGCTCGAAACGGTTGGGCGCGTCCGTAAGGGTAAATTTACAGCGTGCGCTCATAAACGCGGCGATAAGCAGCGATGAGCAAAAACAAATTCCGAACAACGCTAGTCCCGCTTTTGCGCTGCCGAAAATCCTCATTCCCGCAATGCCTATCATAAAACCCGGACCGCTGCCAAAGCAAAAGCACAACATCTCCCCCGCGTTTTTTCGCGAAAGACGACCTTGAGCTACAAGTTCCGAAAGCAGCTTCGCCCCCACGGGATAACCGCCGACGTTCGACAACACAAAAACCGCGCAAAGTTCCTCGTCAAGCCGCAGCAGCTTTGAAAGCGGAAACGTTATCGGTCTTAGAGCAACTCGGTATAATCCGCTTTTCTGCAAATAAACCGCCAATATCGTGAACGCGAACAGGCTCGGCACGACAACCTCAAGACAGCTCTCCGCCGAAACGCGCACGGCTTCGGAAACGGCTTCCGGGCTTATCAGAAGAACGACTGCCGCAACAGCGCTCAATATAGATAATATGTATTTCATATTCCGCTCCTTATTTATTCGCCGAGGAATTTACTCCCGAAACGCCGCCCACCGCGGCAAACGCAACGCACAGCGCGGCTTTCAGCACGGTGTTGTCTGCAGAGCGCGAAAAGATCAGCGTAAAAACGAGCATCGGCACGCAAAACAGAACGCCGCACAATATGCCCGTTTTAAGTCCGTCTCTTTGACGGATAAAGCCCGCAATCTTTCCGCAGATGAACGCGCCCGCGGCAAGCGAAATGACCGCCGCCGCGCCCGCCGCCTTTGAAGCGGTCTTCATAAAAGACAATATAAGCGCCGCGGGAAACACCGTCAAGATCACCGCCGCATATCCCAGCAGCGTTCCCAGCAAATACGGCTTCAGCTTGTCGTTTCGCTTATTTTTTCGCATTTCATCACCCCTTGTATTTTATGCGGGGGCTGTACGGGTTAGAAGCGTTCTATGCGGTTAGCTTTGGCTAATAAAGTCAATCAAATCGATATATTTTGACGAGATTTGTGCAAAACCAACAAAAAAATCGCTGTAAATTCTACATGGAAATATTTCACATTAAGGTGCTTAAATCTAGATTTTTTGCGGTTTATATGATATAATATATAGTAACATATCGTGTTTAACATATACGATAAATCAAGATACAGGAGGCTAATTACATATGGCTTTAAAAAAGAGCGCGGTTCCGTTTTCGGGAACGCCCGAACAGGAGCAGCGGCTGCGCGCGGTCATCGCCGAACATAAGGACGATCCGGGCGCGCTTATGCCGATACTCCAAAAAGCACAGGACATCTACGGCTATTTGCCCATAGAGGTGCAGACGATGATAGCGAACGCTATGGATATACCGCTTGAAAAGGTATACGGCGTAGTTACATTCTACGCGCAGTTCTCGATAAACCCCAAAGGACAGTACAAGATATCGGTATGCTTGGGTACGGCTTGCTATGTCAAGGGTTCGGGCGATATTTTCAACAAGCTCCAGGAAAAGCTAGGCATAGGCAGCGGAGAGATAACTCCCGACGGAAAATTCTCGCTGGACGCTTGCCGCTGCATTGGCGCGTGCGGACTTGCTCCCGTGCTTACGGTCAACGAGGACGTTTACGGCAGACTTACCGTGGACGACGTGGACAAGATACTTGAAAAATACAACTGATTCGCGGGCTTGAAAAAAGCGGTTCGCAAATTTTAATTTAAAATAAGAAAGGAAATCCGCTTATGGATAGAATAAACACATTAGACGAGCTTAACGCCGTTAAAGCCAAAGCCGCGGAGGTCGTGAACGTCCGCGTTGAGGGCAAGGATAACGGCGTTAAGGACGTTTTGGTCTGCGGCGGTACGGGCTGTACGTCGTCAGGCTCTATGAAGATAATCGAGAAGCTTGAGGAGGAGATAAAGCTTCAAGGTCTCGAGGGAAAGGTGAACGTTATCAAAACGGGCTGCTTCGGCTTATGCGCGCTGGGTCCGATTATGATAGTTTATCCCGAAGGCACGTTCTACTCAAAGACCGAGCTTTCGCATATTCCCGAAATAGTTGAGAGCCATTTGAAAAACGGCGTTCCCGTGAAGAAATATCTCTACGCCGAGACCGTTGAGGGCGACACAATAAAATCGCTGAACGAAACTTCGTTCTACGCGCACCAGCACCGCGTGGCGCTTCGCAACTGCGGACTTATCTCTCCCGAACACATTGAGGAATACATAGCCAGAGACGGTTATCAGGCGCTGCACAAGGTTCTTACAACGATGTCGCCGGATGACGTTATCGATGTAATGCTGAAGAGCGGACTTCGCGGACGCGGCGGCGCGGGCTTCCCGACGGGCAGAAAATGGCAGTTCGCAAAGGCTTCGCAGAACGAGCAGAAATACGTTTGCTGCAACGCCGACGAGGGCGACCCCGGCGCGTTTATGGACCGCTCCGTTTTGGAGGGCGACCCGCACACCGTTATCGAGGCAATGGCGATAGCGGGCTACACGATCGGCGCGAACCAAGGCTACATTTATGTAAGAGCGGAATATCCCATTGCCGTTGAGCGTTTGGAGATTGCGATAAAGCAAGCGGAAGAAGCGGGAATGCTCGGCGACAACATCTTCGGCACGGGATTCTCTTTCCATTTAGGACTGAGACTTGGCGCGGGCGCGTTCGTCTGCGGCGAGGAGACTGCGCTTATGACCTCTATCGAGGGCAAGCGCGGCGAACCGAGATGCCGTCCGCCGTTCCCCGCCGTAAAAGGTCTGTTCGGCAAACCCACCGTACTCAACAATGTTGAGACTTACGCAAACGTCTGTCAGATAATTCTGAACGGCGCGGACTGGTTCGCTTCAATGGGTACGGAGAAGTCCAAGGGCACGAAAGTATTCGCGCTCGGCGGTAAAATTCACAACACCGGTCTTGTCGAGGTTCCTATGGGAACGACGCTCCGCACGGTCATTGAGGACATCGGCGGCGGCATACCGAACGGCAAGAAGTTTAAGGCGGCGCAGACGGGCGGACCGTCGGGCGGCTGCATACCTCCCCAGCATTTGGATATCCCGATTGATTACGACAACCTGATCTCCATTGGCTCTATGATGGGTTCGGGCGGACTTATCGTAATGGACGAGGACAACTGTATGGTGGATATCGCGAAGTTCTTCCTCGAGTTCACCGTTGACGAAAGCTGCGGCAAGTGCACGCCGTGCCGTATCGGTACTAAGAGAATGTATGAGATACTCACCAAAATCACCGAGGGCAAGGCTACTATGGAAGACCTTGACAAGTTGGAGAAGCTTTGCTACTACATCAAGGACAACGCGCTGTGCGGTCTCGGACAAACCGCTCCGAATCCCGTGCTTTCGACTTTGCGCTACTTCCGCGACGAATACGTTGCTCACGTTAAGGACAAGAGATGTCCCGCGGGCGTGTGCAAGAGCCTGCTTGCGTACTATATCCGCACCGACCTCTGCAAGGGCTGCTCGCTCTGCGCGAAGAAGTGCCCTGTTGGCGCTATCAGCGGCGAACTGAGAAGCCCGTTCAAGATCGACACGGACAAGTGCATAAAGTGCGGCGTCTGCGCTTCCAACTGCAAGTTCGGCGCTATTCAGAAGATATGAGAATTTGGGAGGAATAAAGAATTATGGCTAATGTAAACATCAAAATCAACGGTGTGGATTATTCCGTTCCCGAAGGCTCTACCATTCTTGAAGCGGCAAGATACGCGGGAATTAAAATACCTACGCTGTGCTATTTAAAAGACATTAACGCGATAGGCGCTTGCCGTATCTGCGTTGTTGAAGTTAAAGGTGCGAGAACTCTTGTCGCGTCTTGCGTATATCCGGTAAACGAGGGTATGGAGATCACGACCAACTCTCCGAAAGTTCTGGAGAGCCGCAAGACAACCTTGGAGCTTATCATCTCCAACCACAAGAAAGAGTGCCTTTCCTGTAAGAGAAGCGGCACCTGTGAACTTCAGGCGCTCTGCAATGAATACGGTATCGACGAGAACAAGTTCGCGGGCGAAAATCCCGCCGTTGAGATAGACGATTCCGCGGCGCACATGATCCGCGACAACTCCAAGTGCATACTTTGCCGCCGCTGCGTTGCCGCTTGCGGAATTACTCAAGGCATCGGAGTTATCGGCGCGAACGAGCGCGGATTTGCTACTCAGATAGCTTCGCCGTTCGATATGACGCTCGCGGAGACCGCTTGCGTATCTTGCGGACAGTGCATTATCGCGTGCCCGACAGGCGCGCTCACCGAAAAGGACGACACGGACAAGATTTTGGACGCTATCGCAGACCCGACAAAAACTGTCGTTGTTCAGCCCGCGCCCGCTGTTCGCGCGTCTTTGGGCGAGGCTTTCGGATATCCTATCGGCACGAACGTCGAGGGCAAGATGTACGCGGCGCTCCGCAGACTCGGCTTCGATAAGGTTTTCGACACCAACTTCTCCGCCGACCTTACCATTATGGAAGAAGCGCACGAGTTCCTTGACAGAGTTCAGAACGGCGGCACTTTGCCGATGATAACGTCTTGCTCTCCGGGTTGGGTGCGCTACTGCGAGAACTACTTCCCCGAGTTTATCCCGAACCTGTCGACGTGCAAGTCGCCGCAGCAGATGTTCGGTGCGATCGTAAAGACCTATTACGCTCAAAAACTGGGCAAGAGCCCCGAGGACATAGTTTCCGTATCGGTAATGCCGTGCACCGCGAAGAAATTCGAGAAGATAAGAAAAGATCAGTCGGCGGCGGGTATCCCCGACGTGGACATTTCGATAACCACTCGCGAGCTTGCTCATCTTATTGAGAAAGAGGGCATAATGTTCCGCGATTTGCCCGACGAGCAGCCCGACAGTCCGCTCGGAACTTACACGGGCGCGGGAGTTATCTTCGGCGCAACAGGCGGCGTTATGGAAGCGGCTCTTCGTACGGCGGCTTGGAAGCTCTCGGGCGAAAACAACGACGCGCCCATTGACTTCAAGGAAGTTCGCGGCGTTGAGGGTATCAAGACCGCCGAGTACACCGTTGGCGACAAGACGGTTCGCGTTGCGGTTGCAAGCGGACTTGCGAACGCCAAGGAACTCTTGAAGAAGGTCAAGGCAGGCGAGATGAACGTTGATTTCATTGAAATTATGGCTTGCCCGGGCGGCTGCGTAAACGGCGGCGGACAGATAATCCAGCCCGCGAGCGTTCGCAACTTTACGGATATCAGAGCAGAACGCGCTAAGGTGCTTTATGGTATCGACGAAAACGCGAAGCTCCGCCGTTCTCACGAAAACCCCGACATTCAAGCGCTTTACAAGGAGTTCCTCGGCGAACCCAATTCTCACAAAGCGCACGAAATTCTTCACACAAGCTACAGAGCGCAAGATCTTTACAGATAATCTTCGATAAATAAAGTCCGCGCCGTATGACAATATACGGCGCGGATATTTTTTGAAAACTATAGCAATCCACGAAATGTTTGCACAATTTTCAAACAACTTTTCCCAAGGTTATGCGATATTTACCGTTTAGATGATGTTTGAATTGCGTGGATTGCTATAATACCCCCGAGCGAAACGCCCGGGGGTATTTTGTGAAATTTACTGTTTTATTTCGGTGCCGGCGGGGAGCATTTCATAGCGCGAGAACTCCGCGGTGAACTCTCCCAGACCCTGAGTAATTTGACGGAGCACCGGCGAGAAATCTTGCATTTCCGCTTCGGGAGCCTCGGCGGTAAGCTCGGTGGTGCCGTCGCCGAAACTGTTCATTCCGAGAACCGCGCCGCGCTTTTTCGAGATAACGCTCATAACGTCGCCCTGTTTGTCGTCGGGCACGCGTATCGTCAAGCTCTGTATCGGTTCGAGAAGATACGGCTCGGCAATCTTCATACAATCCTTGAACGCCATTGAAGCGGCGGTCTTGAACGCCATTTCGGAGCTGTCAACAGGGTGATAAGAGCCGTCGAGCAGCGTGGCTTTCAGTCTCAC
The DNA here is from genome assembly GCA_947629945.1 of uncultured Clostridia bacterium. GTDB lineage: Bacteria > Bacillota > Clostridia > Oscillospirales > Ruminococcaceae > CAG-115. The sequence goes on from CANRFR010000002.1 coordinate 47,105, forward strand.
TACGGGATAACCGCCGATAGAGCCTTTCTCACAGCTATCCTGCAAACCTTTTTCTATCGCGGGGAAATAGTTTTTCGGAACGGAACCGCCGAAGATTTTCTCCTCGAATTTCAGTTCCTCGCCATCATACGGCTCAAACTCGATCTTAACGTGACCGTACTGTCCGTGACCGCCCGACTGCTTCTTGTACTTGCTTTCGATAGTGACTTTTTTCTTAATAGCTTCGCGGTACGCTACTTTCGGCGCGGTAAGTTCTACGTCAATGCCGAATTTCGCTTTAAGCTTCGCCGCGGTAACGTCAAGGTGCTGTTCGCCCAAGCCGCCGAGAATACGCTCGTGGGTTTCGTGGTTATGAACATAAGCGAGCGTCTTATCCTCTTCCAGCAGACGCTTTATAGCCGCGGAAAGCTTGCCCTCATCGCCGCCGCCCATAAGCTTTACGGCGCGGAAGTAATTCGCTTTCGGAAACTCAATTGACTCCAAAGCGTTTGTATCCGTCGGGTCGCACAAGGTGTCGCCCGTGTTAGCTTCAAGTTTTGTAACGGCGCAGATATCACCCGCCATAATCTCGCTTATCTCTTCCTGCTTTTTGCCTACGGTGGTGACGAGCTTGCCGAAGCGCAGCTCCGCACCGTCCGTTGATACGGGAACGCTCTTTGCGCCAAGCTTGCCTTGCACTGCCTTGATGTAGCTTATCTTCCCGACAAACGGATCGGCTACCGTTTTGAAGATAATGCCCTTAAACGGTTTGTTTTCGTCATAGTCCACGGCTTCGCCGTTTATCTTTTCAAGCTTGCGCTCATTGGGCGACGGCAGCATTTTCGTCACTGCGTCGAGCAGCATATCCACGCCCGAAAGCGTGTCGTTCGCACAGCAGACTACGGGCGTTATCGAGCCGCTTGCCACACCGTCGTGAATACCCTTGACAAGCTCTTCTTGAGTGAACTCCTCCTCGTTGAAGAACTTATCCATAAACTCCTCGTTGGTCTCGGCTACCGCTTCAGCCATTGCCGCGCGAAGTCCCGCGATACGGTTCTCCGAAGCGGGCATTTCAACCTCGGTGGGAACGCCCTTTGTGTCGTATTTATACGCTTTCATGGTAAGCAGATTTATGTACGCTTCAACAAAGCCGTGCTTATCATAGGGCACGACTATCGGGCAGACGGACGGTCCGAACACGGTCTTCATCTGCGTGAAAACGCAGTAGAAATCGCTGTTCTCCACCTCCATACAAGTAACGGCAAGCATACGCGCCTTGTTTTCCTTTTCGGCAAGCTGATACGCCTTGATCGTTCCGGGACAAACGCCGTCCTTGCCGTTCACAGTGACAATAACGCTTTCGGCGGCGCGCATACCCTCGTACATTCCGCCAACAAAGTCAAATTGACCGGGCGCGTCGATAACGTTTATCTTGGTATCGTTCCACGTCATATTGACCACAGAAGCGTTTATCGAAATTTTCCGCTTTATCTCCTCCGCGTCGAAATCGCACACCGTGTTGCCGTCCGCGGTATTTCCCATTCTGTCCGTAAGCCCGCATTTAAAGAGCATAGCCTCCGCAAGCGCGGTCTTTCCGCTTCCGCCGTGACCCGCCAAACAAACGTTCCTTATTCCGTCCGCTGTGAATGTTTTCATTATAAAATACCCCCGAAATTAAATTGACGATATGGAATTGACGCCGGGACAATTTTACCGAATTGATAAAAACCGCCGCCCTGTTGTCAATTCTCAATTGAAAAATGTTTACAAATATATTATACAATAAAAATTCACAAATTGCAAGGGCTTTTGTTTAGTTTTTTGTATAATTTTAAAAAGGGGGTTGATTTTGGGCAAGAAATGTTGTATAATTATTATGAGGTATTATGTATAAAAGGAATGATCTGTATGATAATTTTACCGCAGCAAGTGACCGAGGCTTTGGATATTCTGGAAAATTCGGGCTTTGAGGCGTACGTTGTGGGCGAATGCGTCAAGGAAATGATACTCGGGCACTCGCCGCAAGACTTCGATATAGTTACCAACGCCGAGATAAACGACATACTCTTTGCGTTTAGAGACTACCGCATTTCCGACGAGGGAATGAACAAGGGCGAAATTATGGTGACGGTTCTGGGAATGGTAATCGCGGTGTCGCCGTACCGCCGCGAGGTCGTGGGACAGCGCGTGATGTACGCTCCCGATCTGGAGACCGATCTTGCACGGCGCGGTTTTACGATGAACGCTATGGCATACTCGCCGAAAACGGGGCTTATCGACCCTTACGACGGCAAAAGCGCCCTTGAAAAAATCGCGGACAGCGATGAGATGAAAAAAGTGGTAGCCATCGGCGAAAATGTCACGGTAAACGTGAAACAGGGCGGAAAACCCGTAGCCCAGACAATCTATGATATGTCGAAAAGCTTTTCGATGTGTCCGTCACGGCTGCTGGAGGCTATCCGTTACTGCGCCGAGGATGAGTACGAGATTGAGGAACAAACACGCAACTGTATGCGCGCGAACGTCGCGTGCTTCGATTATGCCGACTCCGATTCTATACGCGAGGAATTGCAGCGCATCGTAATGGGAAAATTCGCGGCGCGCGCCCTTGAACAGAACGCCGACATACTTAAATATATTCTCCCCGAAATAGAACCGTGTATCGGCTGTAACCAGTGTTCGCCGCACCACGATTTCGACGTGTGGACGCACATCTGCAAGGCAGTGGGTTATTCGCTGCCCGAACCGTCGATACGCTTCGCTATGCTGTTCCACGATTTGGGAAAACCGGACTGTATGTCGCTCGACAAAAACGGCAGAGGGCACTTCAAAGGGCACGGAGAGCGTTCTCGGCTGCTTGCCGAGAGCATTATGCGCCGCCTTGATTTCCCGAAAAATTTAAGCAGCGAGATAAGCTGGCTGGTGTTCCACCATGATGTGAAAATACCCGCCGAGCGCAAGGAGCTTAAAGCACTTATCCGAGAACTGGGTCCGCAAGATCTTAAAGACCTGCTTCAATGCGAGATAGCCGACAGCCGCGCGAGAAAAACCGACAGCGAACCTCCGCAGGCTCAAGTTTTGCGGAAGTCGCTGGAGAATTTGAACGAGATAGTGTCAACGGGCGAATGCTATGACATAAGTCAGCTTGCCGTCACAAAGCGCGAGCTTCTTGAACGCCGCCTGGCGCGAAACGACCATGAAGCCGACGAGCTTATGAACGCGCTGTTCGAGATAGTACTGGATAAGCCGTCGTTCAACAACCGCCTTATGCTTATCGATATCGCCGAGAAAAGCAAGCACAAGCTTGAGGAAATACAAGCCGAAAAACGCCGCGCCGAAGAGGAAATCGCTAAACTCGAACGCGAGCGAAAAGCAAAAGGACGGCGCGCCGAGCCTATCTTCACAAAGAAAAAGAAGCTATGAGATTTTTTCTGAACTTCCTTTACAGCCGCCGCAGAATAATCGCCGTTATTTTGACGGTCTGCGCGGTGTTCGCGCTGTTTTTTCTGCTTTACGGTCTGCCGCTTACCGCCGTGCTTTACGCGGCGATCATCTGCGCCGTAATAACGTCCGCCGCCGCTGCGGGAGACTTTTTGCGCTTTAAGCGAAAACGCCGAACGCTCGAACAGCTTCAAAACGAGATATTGCTTACGCTGGAGCATATCCCCGAGCCCGATAACGAAATTGAAAATCAATACAATCAGCTTCTTGAAATATTGTATCTGGAAAAGAATTCGCTCGCCGTTGCCGCCGACCGCCGATATTCCAACGCCGAGGAATATTTCACGCTGTGGGCGCACCAAATAAAAACGCCGATCACCGCTATGAGCCTTGCTCTGCAGGAATGTGAACTGCCCGAAAAGGACGAATTCGCCGAATATTTGCAAAGAATAGAGCAGTATGTCGAGATGGCTCTGTTTTACATTCATCTTGACCATGACGAAAACGATCTCGTTATCAAGCAGCATTCGCTTGACGGCATAGTTAAACAGGCTGTGCGGAAGTTTTCAAGACAGTTTATCCGCAGAAAACTCGCGCTGGTCTACGAACCGCTGAACGTTGATGTTTTGACGGACGAGAAGCTGCTTTTGTTCGTTATGGAGCAGCTTATTTCCAACGCTCTGAAATACACAAAAAAGGGCTGTATTACAATAGCTCTCGAAACGCCCGGCGAGCCGATACTCATAATCCGCGACACGGGAATCGGCGTCGCGTCCGAGGATTTGCCGCGGATTTTCGAGCGCGGCTTCACGGGTCAGAACGGCAGAGCCGACAAACGCGCTACGGGTATCGGACTGTATCTTTGCAGACGTATCTGCGATAAACTGGGACACAAAATATCGGCGCTCTCCGATGAAAACGGCACGGAGATACGCGTTGATATGCGCTCCGCCGACATTGACGTTCGTGAATAGACAACACCTCTCTCGGTTAAACCCCGGGAGAGGATTTTGCTCGAAAAATGTAACATTACCGAAAATTTACTGTCTATATTTATGAAGGGATATATTTGTACCTCGCTTATCTTTGCGCAATTGTTTAAATTTGCCGAAATTTACGCTAATATCTTGACATTCACATAATTTTGTAGTATTATATATAAGGTATAGCTGTATATTTCTATTTTCTGAATTAAAGCACTAAAACACAATAATTGGGGTGTAAAAATTTGATATTTTCCAGCTTGATCTTTACTTACGCGTTTCTTCCGCTGTGTCTGATCTTGTATATGCTCGTAAAGCCGCTTAAGGGGAAAAACGCGGTGTTGATAGTCCTGTCGCTGTTCTTTTACGCGTGGGGAGAACCTGTGCGCGTCGGACTGCTGATACTTTCGGCGGTGGCGAACTACTTTGTCGGCATAGGGATAGGCTCTATAAAAAGCGAAAAGGGACAAAAGGGCGTTCTGGCGGCGGGACTTGTGTTCAATATCGGAATGATCGCCGTGATAAAATACAGCGGCTTTTTGATGACAAACGTAAACTCGCTGTTTCATTCAAGTCTGCCCGTGCCCAATATAGCGCCGCTTGCCGGGATAAGCTTCTACACGTTTCAGATAATAAGCTACATAGTGGACTGCTATTGGGGAAAGGTAGAACCTCAGCGTAATTTTTGGAAGCTTCTGCTTTACATTTCGCTGTTCCCGCAGCTTATCGCGGGTCCAATAGTCCGCTATCAAACCATTGCCGACGAGATCAACGACCGCCGCACCACTCTTCAAGACTACAGCGAAGGCTTTTCAAGATTTGTGGTAGGCTTGGCGAAAAAGGTGGTACTGGCTGACCAGCTGCACAAAATCGTTGACAGCTTCCTAGGCGGGAGCGTCGGCGGTCTTACGATAGCGGGGTCTTGGTACGGCGTTATCGTGTACTCGCTCTACATATACTTCGACTTTTCGGGATACTCGGATATGGCTATCGGCATAGGGCGCATATTCGGTTTTCATTTCAACGAGAACTTCGACCACCCTTATCTTTGCAAGGACGTTCAGGAGTTCTGGCAGCGCTGGCACATCTCGCTTGGCTCTTTCTTTCGTGATTATCTTATGCCGATAACGTTCTTCGGACACAGAAACAAGTATCTGAGTCTCGCTCTTGTGTGGCTGTGCACGGGCGTTTGGCACGGAGCGGCGTGGAACTACATTCTCTGGGGCGTTTACTATGGTCTGTTTATACTGTTTGAAGAGCTTCTCGGCAAAAAGCGCATAAAGAAAATACCTATAGCTATCAGACATATTTACAGCAAACTGGTAATTATAATCGGCTTTGGGATATTCTACTTTGACGACACAAAGGGCGGTATCAAAGCTCTCGGACTGTTTTTGCGTAACCTTACTCCCGCGAACCCGAACGGCGGCATAGGCATCGCCGAAAAGATATCGTTCTGCAACAATCTGTTTCTTATCATCGCGGCTGTCGTGTGCACTTTCCCGCTTATCAAGTGGTTCAAAAAACTGTCGGAAAAGTCGCTCGGAGTGAAAACGGCAGTCTCGGTCTCATCTACCGTAGTCTGCGCGGTCTTGCTGATACTAAGCTCGATACTTATGGTGGACGCTACCACGCAAGCGTTCCTGTATTGGCATTTTTAAGGAGGTGCGGTTTTGAATAAAGACAAAAAGAAAGATATGGAGAAAAAACCCGCCGACCCCAAAACCGAAAAACGCGAACGCACTCTGCGTATCGTGAATATCGCGGCTCTGATGGCAGTGTTTGTCGGTATAACGCTGTTTATGACGTTCGGCAAACGTCCGAACGTTTCCTACACCGAGAACCGCGACCTCGAAAAGCCGCCCGAATTTACTTGGGAGGGGTATTTCAGCGGATATGTTACCGACCAATTCGCAAAGTACTACAACGACACCGTGCCGCAAAGAGCGACTTGGAAACTGTTCATCTCAAACTTCCGCGCTCATCTGGGCGTTAAATACGGCAGCGGCGTGACTATCGTCGGCGACGTACCCGTTATTGAAAATCCCGTCAAGCCAAATTCCGACACAAGCGGCGGACAAAGCAAGCCCGCGAACTCCATTCCCGATGTGGTGATTGCACAGCCCTCCGGTACCTCCTCCGAAACGTCCTCAAGCACGGCTTCTTCAAGTTCAAACCCCAAGGTGCCCGATGTGGTCATTCCAAATCCGAACGGCTCTTCGGAAACAGACGAACCGGAGGAACCGGCAGAATCAAATCCCGATGACGCAGAAAGCTCTAATCCCAAGGTGCCCGAGGTGGTCATTCCAAGCATACCTATCGTATAACTCAATAAAAAGTGATTTCACCGCCCGGGGGGAAAACCAAAAATCTCTCAAAAAATTATGTAACAGAGGAAAAAATGCTATGAATACCAAATTTAAACAAATCGTTTCGGCTATCGCGTTTTCATCACTTATATTGACCCTTACAGGCTGCGGCGCAGGTCAGCCCGACGCCGCCGAAGGGCGTTCTTCAAGTCCGCTTGAGGACTTGGTAAAAAGCGGAGCCTCGGAAATTTCAAGCGCCGTCCATAGCGCTTCCGAGGAAGTTTCGCAAAATGTCAGCCGAAACGGAGCGGCTCCGTCAAACGAAACGTCTTACATACCGCCCGAAAACAATATGAAGGGCGAGGTCTCGGACGGTATTCTCGTACTGGAAAACGGTCGCGGCATAATGCTCTACGGCATAGGATACGAGCCGGGACGTAATTACGCGGCGACCGTGAATAAGTACAAGGAGCAGCTCGGAAAGAACGTCAACGTTTACTCAATGGTCGTTCCCACACAGGTAACGTTCTATATGCCCGACGAGTACGCGGAACTTTCCGACAAGGAACTCCCCCACATTGACGACATCAACGAGCATTTGAGCGGTATTATCCCGATAGACGCTTACGCCGCTCTAAAAAGTCACGTAAACGAGGAAATATATTACCGCACCGACCACCATTGGTCGCAGCTTGGCGCGTATTACGCGGCTGAAGCGTTCGCGGAAACCGCAAAAGTGCCGTTCGACGACCTTTCGACTTACGACAAGCACGAACAGAGCGGATATGTAGGCACGCTTTACGGCTCCTCAAACGAAGACCCGCGTATCGGCAGCAATCCCGAAACGTTTGTGTGGTATGTTCCCAAACGCGAGGTGAGTACCACTTATCTTGACGCAAAGGCTCAGGACGGATACAGCGGAAGTTATTTCTTTAAACCCGATGATTTCGGTTCCACTGCTGAGTGGAACCTCACCTATATGGGCGGCGACTCACATATAGTACATGTGGAAACGGGGCTCAATACGGGCAGAAAGCTGATGATACTCAAGGACAGCTACGCCGACAGTCTCGCGCCGTGCCTTTTCGGGTCGTTTGACGATATTTGGGTGGTGGATATGCGCTATTGCGAAACGAGCGCGGTAAAGCTGGCGCAGGATAACGGCATTACCGACTTGCTGTTTTGCAGCTGCACGTTCAGCGCGACAGCCAACAATCAATACAAATTAGCCGAGATAATGTGAACAGCGATACCGAAATTATGCAAATGTTCACATAGGCGTGACCGTATTATCACGGACATATTATATCATAATATAAAGGAACATATAAGGGGGATACTTTAATGAAGAAAGCAAAAACAACGGCTGCCGCTGCGGCTGTTATTACGGCGGCGCTGCTCGCACTTACGGGGTGTGAAAGCATGGACGCGTCGAGCGTGCCGACAATCAGCGTAGATATGGTAAACAACGGCGATTCTTCCGCAAGCTCTCAAACAAGCGCGGAAAGCGGGGCAACTTCGCAGAGCGGTTCAAATTCGGAAAGCGGCTCCAATTCGGAGAGCGGCTCTGCCTCCGAAAACGAGCCTGTATCCTCGCCCGAATCGAGCGTAACGCAAACAAGCCAACCCGCGCCCGAACCCGACACCTCGTCCACGGGCGTGAAAGGCGAACTTTCGGGCACCATAATCGTGGACGCCACGGGACGCGGTATGCCGATATTCGGCGGCGGAACGGGCGAGACCTACGCCGCCGCCGTAAACGAGGTTAAAGACAAGGTAGGCGCGGAGGTGAACGTATTTTCGATGATTGTTCCCACGCAAGGCTCTTTCTATATGCCCGAGGGATTGAGTATGGCAAGCGAGTGGGATTGTATCGCGAACGTGAACGACCAGCTTTGGGGCATTATTCCCGTTGACGCTTACACCGCGCTTTCAAAGCACGTCGACGAGGAGATATACGCGCGTACGGACCACCACTGGATGCAGCTCGGCGCTTACTATGCGGCGGAAGAATTTGTAAAGACCGCGAAGATAAGCGAACCGTTCACGCCGCTTTCGGAGTACGAAAGGCGTGATATCGAGGGATATCTGGGCACGCTTTACGGCTACAGCAACGAAAATGCCACAATGGCAGCAAACCCCGAAACGTTCACCTATTATATAGCGCCGAATGATTTCGCGACCTATTATATGAACCCCGAGGACTATGACTTCACCCGAAACACGATGTTCCTCGATATGCCCACAAGCTCTTCTTACAGCACGTTTATGGGCGGCGATGAGAAAGTCGTTCACATAGAGACTGACGTTAAGAACGGAAGAAAACTGCTTGTCGTAAAGGACAGTTACCCCAACGCGCTGATACCTTGCCTTACAGGCTCTTTTGAAGAGATATGGTCGGTGGATATGCGCTATCTTGAGGAAATGAAGAATTTCCCGACGAGCATTTCTCAGATAGTCCGTGATAAGGGCGTTACAGACGTGCTGTTCTGTATGGATACGTTCAGCGCCGTAGGCGAAAACGCTAACCACCTCTCGGGAATTGTTTAAGAACCTGTACCAACAGCTTCTAAGAAAGGACTTTGCCCATGTTACCCGAACTTTGCCGCCCGTTTGACGGCGATGAAATTATGACTAAAAAGAAGAAGCTTCTGCGGCTTCTCAAAGAAAATGAAACGGGAACGCCGCTTAGAATAGCGGTGCTCGGCGGTTCTACGACCTCGGATATCGTAAAAGTGCTTGAACTGTTTTTGCGAAACCGAGGTATCGTGCCGACATTTTACGAGAGCGAATACGCCCAATATCAAAACGACGCGCTGTTCTCAAATGCGGAGCTTGACAGCTTCAAGCCCGAAATAGTGTTTATCCACACGACTTCGCGCAATATCGAGGAAAAGCCCACGATTGGCGAGAACGAAGCTTCGGTCTGCGAAAAGCTGGAGCGTGAATACGCGCGATATGAGAGAATGTGGGCTTCCCTTTCGGAAAGATTTGGTTGTATTATCATTCAGAACAACTTTGAACTGCCGAGTGAACGGCTTTTGGGAAACCGAGAGGTCGGGTGCGCTTTCGGACGTATCGACTTCATCACGCGCCTGAACGTCAAGCTGTATGACTACGCACGAACGCACGGCAATTTCTATATTCACGACATCAACTACCTTTCGGCGGCTTATGGTCTGGAAAACTGGCACGAGCTTCGGCACTGGCATTTGTATAAGTACGCAATGAGCGTTTCGGCAATACCCGAGTTCGCTTACAGCTTATCAAACATAATCTGCTCCGTAATGGGCAAAAACAAAAAGGTATTGGCGCTCGACCTTGACAACACGCTGTGGGGCGGCGTAATCGGCGACGACGGTCAGGCGGGTATCGAGATCGGTCACGAAACGCACGAGGGACAAAGTTACCTGGCTTTGCAGAAATTCGTCAAAGCGCACAAAGAACTCGGCATTTTGCTGACTGTATGCTCGAAAAACGACCCCGAAAACGCGCTTGAGGGCTTGAACCACCCCGACGGCGTTCTGAAGCCCGAGGACTTCGCGCTTATCAAAGCGAACTGGAACGAGAAGTCGCTGAACCTTGAGGAAACGGCTTCCGAACTTAATCTGCTTCCCGAAAGTTTTGTGTTCGTTGACGATAATCCCGCAGAATGTGAAATTGTGAAAGCACAGCTTCCCGAAGTTACGGTGATAAACTTTGAAAACCCCGAGGAATGTATACGTGCAATCGACAAGTGCGGCTTGTTTGAGGTGACAAACCTATCCGCCGACGACGCTAAGCGCGGCGAGATGTATGCGGCAAACGCTCAGAGAGCCGCCGCCGAGAAAAAGTTCGCAAGCTACGACGAATTTTTGTCTAGCCTTGAAATGAGCGCGATCATAGGAGAATTCGACCCGGTGCACATTCCGCGTATAACTCAGCTCACCAACAAAAGCAATCAATTTAACTGCACGACCAAGCGCTACACGCAAGCCGAAATGGAAAGCGTCGCGCAAAGCCCGAATTATATCAGGCTTTGCGGAAGACTGACGGACAAATTCGGCGACAACGGAATTGTTTCCATAGTTATCGGCGAGAAAAAGGGTTCGGAGCTTCATATAGATTTATGGCTGATGAGCTGCCGAGTATTGAAGCGCGGAATGGAATACGCGATGATAAACCGTCTTGTAGAGGAAGCAAAAAAAGCGGACGTCAAGACGATTTACGGATATTATTACCCGACAAAAAAGAACGCTATGGTGAAAGAGCTTTTCGGCGGCTTTGGGTTTTCAAAGGTCTCCGAGGACGAAAACCAAAATACGGTTTGGACGCTGGACGTAAACTCCTATACACCCAAAACCGTACATATCGATATAAAGGAGAATAACAATGGATAAGCAGAAAATAACGGAGCGCCTCACAGAGGTATTCAGAAACGTTTTCGACGACGAGGACTTGATAATAAACGAAAACACCACAGCCGACGACATCGAGGAGTGGGACAGTCTGGAGCACATCAGCCTTATCTCGGCGGTGGAGAAAGCGTTTAAAATGCGCTTTACAATGAAAGAGGTAAGCGGTATGAAAAACGTCGGCGAGATGATAGATATTCTTTGCGAACGCGCAAAAAAAGTTTGATAACGAGCAACGGACTATTGCCCGCTTTTCATTAAACAGGGGGTTTTTATGTACTTTGATTGGACTTACTTGGTATTCGTCGTTCCCGCGATGATTTTCGCTATGATTGCGAGCGCGAGCGTGGATTCCACGTTCAAGAAATACTCGCAGCAACTCTCGTCGAGAGGTATAACGGGCGCTCAGGCGGCGAGGTTCGTGCTGGATAAGAACGGCTTGCAGAATATCCCGATAGAGACGATCAGCGGCAAGCTCACCGACCACTACGACCCGCGTTCCAACGTCATTCGGCTTTCCTCCGACGTTTATTCCGGAACCTCGACAGCCGCCATCGGAGTGGCTTGCCACGAGGTGGGACACGCTATACAGCACGCTACGGGCTACACGCCCATTAAAATTCGCACGGCGATAGTGCCGATAACGAATATCGGCTCCAAAATGGCAGTGCCGCTTATCCTGATAGGGATAATCTTGAGTTCGCTCGGAGAATTTTTTGTATGGCTCGCCTATGCGGGCGTTATCCTTTATTCTTTGACAGTCGTGTTCCAGCTTGTGACGCTCCCGACGGAATTTAACGCTTCGCACCGCGCTTTAGTGACGATACGTGATAACGGTATATTAACTAACGACGAACTTGCGGGCGCACGTAAAGTCCTCACAGCCGCGGCTATGACGTATGTCGCGGCGCTTGCGGTCGCGTTCGGTCAACTGTTGAGACTGCTGATTATCGTAAGCGGAGGACGTTCTCGGAGAAATTGATAATGTAACGGAAATTCCACTTCGTTTTTGTGAAAATTATCCAAAATTTTCCTCAAACTATTGCATTATTAGATGAAATATGTTAAAATAGATATAGGGTGATATCGAACGAGGTATACGTTTCCAATCTCTTGCCTCTGAACATTCAAACACCTAAAAGGGAGGACTGAAAATATGAAAGTAACGATAACCGCAAAGAAAATGAATATCTCGCAGTCGTTCAACGACTATGCGGAACAGAAGCTGGGCGCAAAGCTCGACCGCTTCTTCCCCGAGGAAGCCGAAGCAAAAATAACGCTGGCGGAGCGCCGCGATGTTATAATCTTGGAACTTACCGTAAACTATAACGGTATAATCTACCGCGCAGAGCAGACCGCAAAGGATAAAAACGACGCGCTTGACGTTACTATAGACCGCATTATCCGTCAGATAAGGAAGCAAAAAACCAAGGTTGAGAAGAGCTTGCGCGCAAACGCGTTTGAGGGCTTGGCTCCCGAAGCCGAGGAAAGCGAATATGAAGTCATTCGCGAGAAGAAGTTCAGACTGCGCCCCATGAATATCGACGAGGCTATCTTGCAGATGAATCTGCTCGACCACACGTTCTTTATGTTCAAAAACGCTGAAACCGGAAAGGTAAACGTAGTCTACAAGCGCGACGAGGGCAACTACGCCGTACTTGTTCCCGAGGAATAACAAATTTGCCCCCCGCCGAAAGCGAGGGGTTTTCATTACAGCGAGATGAGGTGAAATAAAATGAACGCGGAACAAAACGCGCTTGGACGCGTACTGTGGATATCAAGGGCGGCATATTCGGCAATCGTCGAGGGAGAAATCTCGCTTAACGTTCCCGCGCTGCTTGACAGTCTTTCGGCGATAATGTCGCATTTGAACAACGACAAGCAGCCGATGTCAAAACTTATGCGGCGCCTGAAAAGCGAGATAAAAGCGAAAAACAAAGCGTTTTACGTCACTGCCAAGCAGTACTTCTCGAAAATTTACCCCATTCTCGACTACGATTTTGAAAAAGCCGCGAAACACGTTCCCGCGCTGATTTTCGGCAACGACAAAATATGCGCGCAATATGTGGCGGGCGACAAAAGCCGCGTGAAAGCGATGTGCGAAGCAATGAAAAGCTACCCGGGCTTCCTGTTCGGAGAGTTTGAGGCGCTGTCCGATAAACAGTTCTACGACCTCGTTTTCGGGTACTATCCAAAGCTGTATGAAAAAGAGGATTTTATGGGAGAAATGCGCCACCTGTTCTCCGACGGCGAACCGCCGAAGCAGTCTTAAACAAAGTTCCCCCTTTTTGTGACGAACGCGTTTCAAAAAGGGGGACGTTTTATGCTCAAAATCCGAAAAGACGGTTTTCGTAGCGCTCAAACGCGTATTCCAACGCGTCCAAGCTGTCAATGTTCGAGGTGCCGTTATCAAGTCGCACATCTTTGTGAAGATCGCGCTCGTCCCAAACGGCGTTTTGCAGCGCATCAATAACGTGAACGCACTCGTTCAGCACGAAAAAGCGCTTGGCGGCGATAAGGCGGTTCAGCATATTGATTCGGGTGTTGATCGGCTTTTTCAAAGCGTTTTTTACCTCAACGCCGTATTTTCCTACGGCTTGACGAAAACTCTTTATCAAAAGCTGCTCGGCACTGTCGCAATAAGCGGCTTGAAGCGGCGAAAAATCGCTTTTGCATTGCGTGACGAACAACTCGAAATTGTTGATGAGATTTTCTGCGGAGCGGTTTCGCTTGTCGTAATACTCCGAAAGTACGTATAAGTTTCTGAAGCCCGCGTCTATTCCGACCAAAACGAACGCCGAAGCGCTGCCGTTGCCGCCGTAATCCACGCCGACTGCTGCGGTCATCAGTCTGTTTTTTTCCAGCCGCTCCTTAAGCTCCGCGCGCGTGACGATGTTCGCCGCCGAAAAGCTCTCGTAAACTCTTCCCTCGGCGGCGACCCATTTTCCCAATATGTAACGGTCGTAGAAAACGCCGTGAAACTCCTTTTTCAGCGAACCCACATATTCCGCGGGCAGAAAATCGTTATCGTCCAGCGTAAATTTCATCGAGAGCAGGTCAAGGCTCTTGTCATCGAGATAATTGCGCTTTACCCAGTGCGACGGGTTATCGGGGTTTGTCGTCGCAAATAGCTTTGCGCCTTGTTCCGAAAGCCGAGAGAGCAGCATTACGAAAAAATCCTCGCCGAACAAAGTCAGCTCGTCGCAATAGGCGCCCATAAGCGTCATTCCGCGTATTTTGCTTTCGGCTTCGGAATTTGACGCGCCCTCCAAATAAACTCTTCTGCCGAAAAGCAAGCCCTCTTTTTTGTATTCGCTGTATTGAAAACAATTGCCAAGCAAGCTTTTCAGCGGCTCCAGAACGTTTCGTTTGAGCGTCGTCAAAGTTTTTCCGCACATCAGATAAGCGCTGTCCGGAGGACTTTTCGCCAACCAGAACGCCCACATTATCATTGAAATATATGTCTTTCCGCTGCGGACGCTGCCCTCGAATATGTTCAAACGGCGGAGCTTTCCGTTTTTCAACAGGAGCATAGCCTGCCGCTGTTTTGGTGAAAAAGTCATTTTCCGTCCTCCTTATCCATATCGTTAAACGCGCCGATAAGCTCGCTGAGCTTGCCCTCGGAATTCGTCGAAGCATTTTCGGAAAGCATTTCAAAAACGATCTTCCACACCTTGGCTAGCTTTTCAAGATCCTTTTCGGCTAAGGCTCTTATAAGCTCGCGGTCGTTCAACAGCTCCGCGAAATTCTCTCCGAACGCCGTAAACTTCGGCGTATTTTTTTCAAAATATTCCTTTGCTGTCATTTTCTTTCTTGTTGCCATAGTTTCCTCCTCAAATCAACGTCGGTTCGTTTTTTCTCCGCACATAAAAAAACAAAGACCGCTTTATTATATCAAAGCTTTTTCAATATAATATTAACAAAGTAACATCTGCACAAAACTGAATTTTTGACATTATATACTTTTTCAACAAAAATCTCTTGTAAAAAATCGAAAAAATTGTCAAAAAAGCAAGGCAGTGATGTTTTCAAAGTTTACAAAAAGTTAAAGATAGTGTGTTATAATTGTGATAAAATAGGATAAACAGAACAGCAATAGGACACGTCGAATATGGACGTTTTGAATAGGAGTTGCACAAATGAAAACAGGACTTATTCTTGAGGGCGGCGCGGTTCGCGGAATATTCACTGCGGGCGTGTTAGACAGACTTTTGGAGGACGAAGTTCTCTTTCCGTATGTAATAGGCGTTTCAGCGGGCGGCGGCAACGCGATGAGTTACGTGTCGGGGCAAAAAGGACGCACTTGCCGAATGATAAACGTGCCGCGCAGCGAAAGTTACTACGGCTTTAAACAGTTTCTGGGGTCGGGAAAAATCATAAACCTTGACAAAATGGCGTTTGAATATCCTTACAAACAGTTCCCGTTTGATTTTGATACATATTTTAACAGCGGCATAGAAACGGAATACGTCTGCACCTGTATGGAAACGGGCAAGGCGGACTATCTTTCCGAAACGGAGGACTGCGGCAGACTGCTCACCATCACCAAAGCAACTTGCTCGGTGCCGATGCTCTGCAGCCCCGTAGTTTTGGACGGCAAGCACTATCTCGACGGCTCCATTGCCGACTCCATTCCGATAGAGCACGCGTTGGAAATGGGCTGCGACAAGCTCGTGATAATCCTTACAAAGCCCGGAAAAACCACGCCGCCTACGGACTACAAAAAGTTCCGTAAGGTGATACATAGAATGTATAAGCAATACCCCGCGTTCGAGGAAGCTTGTATGACGCGCGTTGACCGCTACGAAAAAACCATCGAGCTTATGGAACGGCTGGAGGACGAAGGCAGACTTATTACATACCGTCCTACGCTTGCGCCTATTTCCAAATTTGAAAAGGACAGCGGGAAGATAATGGCATCCTACCGCGACGGATACTCTCAAGCCGACGAGCGCATAGACGAGTTGGCGCGGTTTATAGAGAACAACGTTCGATCGCGTATTAAGGTGGGTTGAGTTTACAACACGGATAAATAAACGGTTTCCCTGTCGGTCGGCAGGGAAATTTTTTA
This sequence comes from uncultured Clostridia bacterium, assembly GCA_947629945.1. Lineage (GTDB taxonomy): Bacteria > Bacillota > Clostridia > Oscillospirales > Ruminococcaceae > CAG-115. The sequence goes on from CANRFR010000002.1 coordinate 63,282, forward strand.
AGGGATAAAATTCATCACTGATAACAATTTGGCATGAAAAATTTGTAAAAAATACCGAAGAACCAAAAAAAATTGATGAAAACCCCCTTTACAAATGATTTTATTTGTGTTATAATAGTATCGCCGTGTAAAACGCGGCGCAAAACTACCGCTCCACGGACTGCGGGTCAACACCAACGCCCTCTCTGTGACGCGGACTATTAAATTTTATGAGGTGTTATTATGTTAAGAAAAGAAGAAAAACAGGCAGTCATCGAAGCTAACCGCAAGCACGACAACGACACGGGTTCTCCCGAGGTACAAATCGCCATTCTCACCAAGAGAATAAATGACCTTACCGAGCACATTAAGGTACACAAAAAGGATCACCACTCCACTCGCGGTCTTTTGAAGATGGTAGGACGCAGAAGAAATCTTTTGAACTACCTCCAGAAGAAAGATATCGAGCGTTACCGCGCTATCGTTGCAAAGCTCGGACTGCGTAAGTAATTGCTTTGGGGCAGGATTTTTTCTGCCCTTTTTGCGAATTTAAGCCGAAAGGATTAAAAATATGTTTGAGAATTACAAGGTATTCAAAACCACATTTGCGGGGCGCGAACTTTCCGTTGAAACGGGAAAAGTCTGCGGTCTGGCGAACGGTTCTTGCTGGGTAAGATACGGTGAGACCGTGGTCATGGTCAACGTCGCCGCTTCCCCGAAGCCCCGCGAGGGCGTGGATTTCTTCCCGCTTTCCGTGGACTATGAGGAAAAGCTCTATGCTGTGGGAAAAATTCCGGGCGGATTTCTGCGCCGCGAGGGTAAGCCGAGCGAAAAAGCCATACTCACCTCGCGCGTGGTTGACAGACCTATGCGCCCGCTTTTCCCGAAAGATATGCGTAACGACGTTGCAATAACGATGACGGTGTTGTCGGTCGACCCCGACTGCTCTCCCGAAATTATGGGAATGATAGGCGCGTCAATTGCCGTTTCGATTTCCGACGTTCCGTGGAACGGACCTATCGGCGGCATTTCCGTAGGTCTGGTGGACGGCGAGATAGTCCTTATGCCGAACGCGGAGCAAAGAGCGAAGTCCGATTTGAATTTGACTGTCGCTTCTTCCGAAAAGAAAGTCGTTATGATTGAAGCGGGTGCGAACGAGGTGCCCGACGATCTGATGTTTGACGCTATTATGGCGGGTCACAACGAGATAGTAAACACGCTTATCCCGTTTATCAAAGATATTCAGGCGCAGATCGGCAAGCCGAAGTTCTCTTTCGAGAGTATGGAGGTCGATCACGATATGTACGACGCTATTTCCGATATTGCTATCGAGAAAGTGCGTTACGCAATGGATACGGACGACAAGAATATCCGCGAGGAGCGCTTGCAGCCCATTTACGCCGAGGTTCACGAGAAGTTCGACGAACAGTATCCCGAGCAGACGGCTATGATCGACGAATGTATGTATAAATTGCAGAAATTCGTTGTAAGACGCTGGCTGTTGGACGACGGCAAACGCGTCGACGGCAGAAAGCTCGATGAGATACGTCCGCTGGCGGCGGAAGTCGGCGTTTTGCCGAGAGTTCACGGCTCGGGTATTTTTACGCGCGGACAAACACAGGTTATGACAGTCTGCACGCTCGGTTCCGTTTCGGACGCGCAGAAGCTTGAGGGTCTTGACGAGGAGACCAACAAGCGCTATATTCATCACTATAACTTCCCCGCATATTCCGTGGGCGAGACAAAGGCTTCAAGAGGTCCCGGCAGACGCGAGATAGGTCACGGCGCACTCGCCGAGAGAGCGCTCGTGCCCGTTATCCCGAGCATTGAGGATTTCCCTTACGCTATTCGCCTTGTATCCGAAGTTTTAAGTTCCAACGGTTCTACCTCGCAAGGCTCTGTTTGCGGCTCCACGCTTGCGCTTATGGACGCGGGCGTTCCGATAAAGAAGCCCGTAGCGGGCATTTCTTGCGGACTTATCACAGAGGGCGAGCGCTGGATGACAATGGTAGATATTCAGGGCGTTGAGGACTTCTTCGGCGATATGGATTTCAAGGTAGCGGGAACACACGACGGTATCACCGCGATCCAGATGGATTTGAAGATAGACGGTCTTACTCCCGAGATAATCAAGAGCGCGTTCGAGAAAACTCACAAGGCGCGCGACTATATCCTCGACGAGGTAATGCTGAAAGCTATCCCCGCGCCGCGTGAGACGGTCGGCAAGTACGCTCCGAAAATGCTTACTACAAAAGTTCCCGCCGAAAAGATCAGCGATGTTATCGGCAAGGGCGGCAAGGTTATCCAGAAGCTCTGCGCGGACTTCGAGTGCAAGATCGACGTGGACGAGGACGGCAACGTATTTATCTGCGGTACGGATCTTGCCAAGGCTAACGCGTGCGTTCAGGTTATCCACACCATAGTAAATCCGCCCGAGATAGGCGCTATATACAAGGGCAAGGTCGTGAAGATAATGAACTTCGGCGCGTTTGTCGAGATAGCTCCTGGCAAGGACGGTATGGTGCACATCTCCAAGCTTGACAATCACCGCGTTGAGAAAGTCGAGGACGTCGTTTCCATCGGCGATGAGATAATCGTTAAGGTAATGGAGATAGACAATCAAGGTCGTATAAACCTTTCAAGAAAGGACGCGCTTGCGGATATCGAAGCTAAGCGCAGAGCGCAGGCTGCGAAATCGGACGAGTAAGTTCAAACGAATACAAATTTATCCCCCGAGAGATATTTCTCGGGGGATACGGCGGGTCTGAAAAATAAACTGTGTAAACGGGAATAATCCCTAAAAATAAACCAATACTAAAATTGCAGCCAAACAGG
>CANRFR010000003.1 GCA_947629945.1 uncultured Clostridia bacterium
CAAAGGTTACCGCAGAGGTTGGGGATAATATTTTCTTGGGGATAATACAAAAAATCATGAATTCATGATTTTTTATAGAACTCACACTCATAGCCATCTGCCCGCAGCGGCAGTCCCTTCGCGAACGGCGGTGTTCTGCCCATCATCTCGCAAATCTCAGATACCTTTGTATCTTCGGGACATTCGATAATAAGTTCATCGTGAACGTGACCACAGATACGGTAGTTACGCAGAGTTCGCATAGCGTAGCAGAGAATATCCCGACTTATTGCCTGAACGATATTCTCCACGAATTTTGGACCGTAACTTTCGATACGCTCCCACTTTTTAGCGCCGCCGACGCCCTCATAAGTGACAGCCTCGCCGCCGAACTTGTTTTCACCGATACGGGGCTTGACATAAGACAGCCGTCTGCCGCTCGGCAGCGTGATGAACAGCATACCGCTGCGGCAAGCAATCTTTATCCCATGGGTTTCTGTCGGAATGTGTTCTTTCACGGTCTGCTTAACGCAGCGGTCAACCTCCCACCAAAACTGCACTATGTTCGGGTTGGAGTTTCGCCACATATCCACAAGGGGCTGAAGTTCCTCTTCGGCAAGTCCCATTTCCAGCGCGCCCATAGCTTTCAGAGCGCCGACCGAACCGCCGTAGCCGAGAGCCAACTCCGCGATTTTTCCTTTCTGACGAAGATGACCGTTTACGCCGTGTTTCTCCACAGGTACACGGAACATCTGTGAGGCAGACGCGCAATAGATATCTCCGCCGTTTCTGAAAACATCAAGCCGCCAATCTTCTCCTGCCAGCCACGACAGCACTCTCGCTTCAATTGCGGAGAAGTCCGATACCACAAATTTCATTCCTGTTTTCGGCACGAATGCCGTGCGGATAAGCTGTGACAGCGTATCGGGAATATCATCGTAGAGCATTTCCATGGCAGTATAATTTCCGCTTTTCACAAGCTCCCGAGCCTGTTCAAGGTCGGAGATATGGTTCTGTGGGAGGTTTTGTAACTGTATCAATCGTCCCGCCCAGCGACCCGATCGGTTCGCACCATAAAACTGAAACATTCCGTGCGCTCGTCCGTCCGAGCAGACAGCGTTTTTCATCGCCTGATATTTCTTTACAGAAGATTTCGCAAGCTGTTGACGGAGTTCCAGAACCTCCGCAAGCTGCGGTGGAGCGGTTTTCAGCAATTCAGAAACCGCTTTCTTTCCGAGCGTGTCCGTTTCAAGCCCGTTCTCGGAAAGCCATTGTTTCATCTGCTGAACGGAGTTCGGGTTTTCGAGAGAAGTGAGCGACTGCATTTTCGCCGAGAGCAGAGCCTTTGACCGCTCGTCAAAACTGATTGCATTATCCACAACCGACATATCGAGAGCAATTCCGCGGTCGTTAATCTGTTGGTCGAGGCAGTATTCCTCCCACACAAAATCCGGCACAGGAAACTTATGCAGCTTGTCCTGAATAGCCATTTCGACCTCGATATCACGCTTGTTGTATGCTTTAAACTGCGCCCATTTTTCGGGAGCGTGTTCGGGGAGATTTCGTATTCTGCCACCGTTTGCTATGGTAGGAGCGCACGGAACACAGAAATACTTGATGAGTTCCTTGCCCTCTTTCAGCTTCTGTTCCGGCAGTCCGAGAACGGCTCCTGCTCCCGCAAGTGAAAGTGGCAAACCCATATACGCCGACCATATCATCGAACACCGCCACGACTGCGGGTTAAGATACTCGCCAACGGGAAGCCCAAGGTGCTTTGACAGGCAGACCCTCTCAAAGGCTGCATTGAATGCCCATTTTGTGATAGAATTGTCCGTCAGTGCCGACACAATTTCAGCGGGGATTTCTTCGCCTTGTGCAAGGTCATACACCACTACATCACCGCCGTTTACCGAAACACCGAACAGCAGTATCTGAAAAGCGGGCGATTCAATGTATTTGTACACACCGCATTTTGAAAGGTCAACATCGCTGAACGTTTCGAGGTCGATAGATAGCGTTTTAATCTTTTCCATAGTTCACCTCAAAAAGGGCGGCAGGATTGCTCCCACCGCCGTTTGAATTATCAGATGCACAGAAGCCTGAAGGTTTCCTTGCCCTTGGGAGTTATAAGGGTCTGCGTGTCGGTGTATCCCGTCTTGTCATTGACGAACTCCTTAAGTTCAAACAACCCGTTGTCAACGTATGTAGCATACGGTCTAAGCTTGCCTTTCTTCGAACGATAGAGATAACCCCTGTCTAGCAAAAAGCGTACAAAATCATTCTGTCTTATGCCAAGTTCCTTTGCTGTACCACGAATTCCCGTGAGCAAGTTTCTGTCAACGAGCATATCGAAGTAATCGGCTTTCGGCTGCATTATCTGATTGGAAACAGTAAGCTGCGCGTTCTTCGCCTTTTCTGCTTTCAGTCTGGTGGCGAGTTCGATGAGGAAATCCGGCGAAGTAAGCGCCTGTTCCAGAACATCGTCCGTCATGTATGCACCGTTTTTGCGGATAGAGGGCAGGACTTCATCGAACACCCAACGCTCAAAACGTTCCGCTCCGGGTAGCTTGCTATGAGCGATAAGGCGATAAACATCGCCCTCCGAAATGAAACCGAGTGACTGAACGCCGCCGTTCGTAGGGGTGTCGCATTTCACGACACCCTTGCAGTGCCTTGAAAGAGCGTCACGCGTGTTAAAGTATCCGAGTGCCTTTGCAACATCTGAGCCACAGAACAGCACCTCGCCGTTCTTCTGAATGGTGCGGATTTCTCCGAATTCTTCGTTGTTAAAAGTTGAAATTTCCATGTAAACCTCCATAAACAGCCTTCCCACCCACCCGACAGTTTCAATCTGCCAATATTACTTGTGATCGTGCTTGCGGCGCTGTTTGATTATCTGTGCCAGTGAACTAATCATAGTGATGAGATTACCGATGACCGTTCCTACCGAAATGCCAAAACAAGCGGCAAGCATTATGCTTTCAAACTCCGTCATATTACACCTCAAGAAAGAAAATCATCATCGTCATCAGTATCGAAATCGTCCTCGGCACGGGTTCTACCACCGAGCGGCTCACCATCGCGAATCTTCTGCAGATTATTCAGACCGCAGGCGATACCCTTGTTGCCGTTGGAATTGAATGCATAGAAGCTGATGGACGCTCTGCCGTAAACTCCGCTGTAAACCTCGCTGCGGTCGAGAATGGGATTGCGGTCAGCGTCCACGATACCGGGAGCCACTGAAGAATTCGCATTGACGAAGTAGCTGTTTGCATACGCTTCATCATCGGGGCGCTCGGTGTCGCCGTCACGGAGCGGGTTCTTGATAGCAGAAAGAGCAGGAACAGAACGACCGTTGCCCTTGAGCTTGCTCTCGCCCTCCTTGTAAGCCGCTTCGATAGCCGCCTTAATCTTCTCGACCGTCTTGGTATCTGACTTCGGAATGATAAGGCTGACGCTGAACTTAGGAGCGCCGCCGTTGATGGACTTTGCTTCCCAGACGTTCGCGTAGCTGAATCGAGTGTTCGGACCAGTGATAACCTTTGTGGGATTGATAAACTTTGACATATTACTTTACCTCCATAAAATCTTCTTGTGCAGTATTTATCGCCGGACGTTTATCCGACATAGGGACTAAGGTTGGCTTGCCCTGAGGCTTTTCAATAAGCCCGCCGAGCAGTTCATTGAACTTCTTCTTGCCGAGCAGAGCGGTCATTGCGGTGATACCGAGAACGTTGTGTTCGTATGGGTCGAACCCTGCTGCCTTTACCGCTTTAACAACGGCGTTTTCGTCCGTGTACTTACGATTGGAGCGACCCTCAACCACCTTGAAACCATCGTATGTAACACCGCTGAGTGCCTGTCGCAGAGCATACTCTTTAACATCGGTCACCCACGAAACGAGTTCGTCCGCCTTGGCAAGAATAGCGGAAATTTCGATATCCTCGAGCGTAGCAGGGGGTTCAAAGTCGTATCGGGCGAGTTCGAGATTGTATTCTGCGCGCTTGCGGCAGTTTGTTCTTGCCTTGCAGAAGCGACAATGCTCACCCGCCTTGAACTCACCCTCGCCCTTGATGGCAAGCTGCGCTGTCGGAGTAAGAACCTCGTTTGCCCAGCGGAGCAGTTCTTCTTTGGAGAGGGTGTGTTCGCTAATGTTATCTCTGCGGGGTTGGAAGATAGTCATACTCATCGTATCGATGTCGTAAATGCCGTCAAACAGCTCCAAAGCGCCGAGAGCGTACAACATCATCTGCGGATTGTTCTTGGCGAGGACTTCCACACCTTTGCCGTACTTGAAATCAATAACCGACAGCGTACCGTCTGCCACAATAACGCAGTCCCCCGTGCCAAAACCTTCCGGCACCCAACGTGAGAAATCCAGCCGTTGTTCTACAAGGACAACAGGGTCTTTGCAAACGGACTTTGTTTTTTCTACCTGTTCGGAAACGTACACGGCATATTCATTGGCGCAGCGTTCCATCTCCTCGTTGTAGTAGGTTAGGTTTTCTGTGGGGTCGATGGTTTCTGTTCCGAGCAAGGCTTTCAACTTGTGTTCGCAGAGGGTGTGAGCGTCTGTGCCTTCCTGCGCATACTCGCTTGATGTATCCGGCTGTTCGGAGCAGAGTTTCGCCGAGGGCGGGCATTCGAGCCATCGATGGCTTGACGATGCCGAGAGGATAGCGTGGTTATTCGGCATTCCTAAGCACCTCCACTTCGGCGAGAACTGCCGCATAATCTTCGGGCTTTACCGCCGAGAGCTTGTCTGCACCGTACTTTGTGATGATTGTCTTTACCTCTGCTGTGAAGCCCGCGCGGGATTTTTCCGCACACACGGATCTGACTTCCTCGAGAGTGAGCTGCTTCTTAAGCTGTTTTTGCGGCTTCGCTACTGAAACGGCCGTCTGCTCCTGTGTTTCATCTGCGGAAAAGAACTCGTAAAGCCTGCTTGCAATGTCACTTAATGATGACGCAGTATCCTGCAGGTCTGTGATAACCTGCTGTATCTCGCTTGTCCTGCCCATGTTTTTCCTCTCCTCTCATAGATTTTCTCTGCTGCTCAAGCTGAATCAAGTTTCTTGCCATGTGCTTTGACACTACGCTGATTGCTGTAAGCACGCTGATAAGCTCCTCGTCAGTTCCAGATTTGTTGATTTTGGACTCGTTCATTGAGGTTCCTCCTTTCCGAGGTGATATGTTGTTTTGCTGTCCTCAATACCCACTGGAGGAATAACGCCGAAGTGGTCCACAGTTCGAAAGAATATTTTCTCCGGCTGCATAACTGCAACCGGAGAGGAAAATGAAATCGTTAGAGATAGTAATCCTTGAGCTTGTCCCGCAGTTCATCACGAATCTTTGCCCAGTGCCGCTTGAAAGTAGAGCGCGCCATACCCATAATTTCGGCGGATTCCCGTTCAGAGTGGTACATCATAAGTTCGCAGATGCGTTTTCCTTCAGGGTCTAGGCGGTCGAGTTCCTTATACAACGCTTCAAGCAGTTCCTTCTGAATAATGATTGATTCGATGGTCGGCGAATCGTCTGCCAGAGTGTCGCCAAGGGTAATGTCATCATCTTCGCCACCGATGACGGTTTCCAGAGAAACTTTTTTGCCAGCAGTATTAAATGGACAACCGGGGCAAACTCCGTCGCATTTCCACAGCTGAGCCTTGGTGCAGCAGCACTCTCCGTTCTTCTGGGCGTGGTATCTGGTGTTCCAAATTGGACGATAATACGCGCGGTAAAGTTCCTCGCTGACTTCAACAAGTTTTCCGTTGACAGGGATAAAGTAACGTTTGTCTTTCAGTTCCATGGTTTTTCCTCCGTTGGTTTTCAAATTTGCGGAAACCTCCGAAGGAAAAAGCTCCTGTGGTGTTTCCACAAGAGCTATCCAATCGTTTTTTAGGTCAGTTGCCATAGTTGGTAAGGTTAATAAGGTCAGCAGCCAGAAAATATTTAGAAAACTGCAATGATGAGTTACCACAAGGGATTGAATTTTTGAGTTTTTTATGTTATAATATGTTTTAATAGGTTTTGGTGGGTATTGAAATTTACTACAAGCAACTTATTTAGAAGTGAAAAGCAATGTCAATTGAAGGAGAACACTGTGTCAATAAACGATTATCCTCGTTTGTGTGGAGGCACTTTTTTCACATTAGTGATACAATCCCTCCGCCAGAGAATGAAAGCAAGAGAGCACTATTCCGGGGACAGCGATGGGTTGTCCGATCCTGAGGTACTGGTGGGTCTGATTAAGGTGATTAATCCTGATTATATAGGTCCTGGTAAAAATAAAATAAAAGGTACGGCAAACAACTACAAAGCCTGTAAAACTTCAATCAGCTCTTATCTGCCGTTTGATGATGTGCAGGTTGTAACAGCATTTGACTCCGCTGTAAAGACACAATATAGATCAGTTCTGAACAGAATGAATGGGTTTGTAAATGACTTTCTTGACTTGGGCGAGGCGGTACATAAAGATACCAATCTCGTCCGAGCTCTTGTTGATTTAATTCAGCAGGATCATAGTATTAAAGTCGATGACGAGTTTTATATAGAACCTAATGGTGAGAAAAAGAAAAAGGCCGCATTTTGCGACCTCAAGGAAGTGTGCCTCTCATCGTTTCTGCTTGGCGTTTGGCACTATATAGTTGTAAATCGAAAAGACAACAGCATCGGCAAGAAAACCTATGATGTGTGGTGTCCCTCCACGGGTGGTGGTCAAAGGAAATATACGGCTCATATGGGCGTAGGGGTGCTTGATGGTTTGAAGACTTATCTGGTTGATACCAAAGAAACTGTGTCTGCAGAGATTATTGATGATCCAGAGAAAGAAGAAACTTCAGATCCCGAGAACCCAGATGCACCTCCTGTTACACAGCAAATGGTTAACAACAATCCTACTTTTTTTAGTTTCAACATCTCAGGTGGCAACAATCAGTTCTACAATCATGTTGACAAGCTAACGATAAACAATGGAGGAAAACAGGATGAATGAAAATTTACCAGTTAATTTCTCTGAGAATCCCCTTGTCTCGGGAAAGGCTGCGGAGATTACCATATCTGGAGGCAATAATAATCTTGTCGCTCACGCGGATAACGTTGAAAATAACATCACGGTAATGCTGAACGATCCCAGAGCGAGGCGTGGCCAGAACAGAGAAAGAATAATTTTTAATACCGACTTCTACCATTTGTTCGTAATCTCGGGAGAAAAATTTGAGGACAACTATTTTCTGGTTCCGAAGGATCGGGCCTTAACCGAAAGCACGAACGATGAACTGAAGTCAAAGTTTGCGGCTCTTACGCCAGAAGCAATAGATGACTTAAAACGTTATCCGGCAATCTTTGCAGATGAGAATCACTCATACGGAAAGACAGATGATAAGCAAGATGCCTATTTCGGTTTTGTTAAGGACGTAAAGATTCAGGATAATGGAATCAAAATTTACTACACAATTATAACGGCAATCCCGCAGCAGAAATTAAATGAGCAATGTTTTGAACTTGGAATCGGCGGTGCCAAATCATTTAACGAACTAAACCGCACACATTGGGCACTGAAACAAATAAATCTTATTGAGGCATTACAGAAGGCCGGAGTTCAGATTATATGATTGTTACTCTTGCAAAATGGAGGAAATACGATGAGTCGCGAATATGAAGAAATGCAGGTTGAAAAATGGGTTAATCTGGAGGATGTTGCAGAGCATCTGAGCATCAGCCAGGATACCGTTCGCACATGGATCAAAGAAGGCAAACTTCCTGTTTATCGTGCCGGAAAAAGATATAAATTTAAAATTTCCGAAGTCGATGAATGGGTTCGCAAAGGGAAAATTCAAGAGTAAAGTATGATGCTAAAGATAGGATGGTGAAATGAATGCAGCGCAAGGTTCCTTCAGCAATCGAAAAAATTACACTCAACAGGGCAACTTTTACGAATGTACCGATTGATGGACTTACGTTCGTTAACTTCTTTTACGGGAATAACGGAGCAGGTAAATCCTCGATTGCTCATGCCATTGAGAAGAATGATGGCATTGTCTGGGCAGACGGCAAATCTGCGGCTGATTACGATGTTCTTGTTTATAACCAGGATTTCATCAATGAAAACTTTGTAAATTACAGTGATTTGAAAGGCGTTTTTATTTTTGGCGAAGAAGATATTGAGGCAAAGAATAAAATATCAACGCTCACAGACGAAAAAAAGCGTAAGGCAGACGAGCGCCAAGCGGCTCTTGATGACTGGAGCAAGAAAAAGGCGTTGATTGATACAGCTCTCTCAGATTTCCAGTCAGCATGTTTTTCTAAAACTGCTGATATCCGTAAACGCTTTGACAAGTGCATGGACGGCAAAAAGCAGAAGAAAAATTTTGCAGAAGCTATCCTTGATGAGAAATCACCTACCGAGCATGATTTTTCCGAACTGGAAAGGCTTTACAATGTTGCTTTTGATGAAACAGCCAAAGCCTATACTGAATTGAAAAAAGCTGGAGCCACAACTTACGGTAATCTCCCCGGAAAAGACCTTCTCGATAAGGTTATTGTCAGCAGTAGTGATACCCCGTTTGCTCGGTTTTTGAAAGCACTCGGCAACACTGCTTCTGACTGGGTTCGTGACGGGCACACACATTTTACCGGCACCGCTGGGGGAAAATGTCCATACTGCCAACAGACACTTCCAGCAGGTTTTGAAACAGAGATAGCCGCCTGTTTCGATGAGCATTATCAACAGGATATTCGTGACCTTGGTCAGTTCCAGGATGCATACAGCCAGGAGATAGCGGAAATTACACGGGTATTGAAGGCAAACCTTACTGATGTGATGCCTTCCGTTGACCTTCAAGCATATCAAGAAAAGCTCGCTCTGCTGGAGAGCAATTTTGAGATCAACCGCCAGCGCATTGCAGAAAAGGTCAAGGAACCTTCGAAAATAGTATCATTGGAAGACACCGATACGCTCCTATTGGAGATTGGTGCTTTGATTGACGATATTAACAAGCGCATTAAGGAAAATAACGATATTGTTGCTGCCAAGCGAACTAGCAAGGCAAAGTGCAAGACGGAAATCATGCAGCACCTTGCATTCATGCTTACCGCCGAGGTGACAAGCTATCAAGATAAAGTGACTCGTCTGCAAAATGAAATTGATGACATAATCGAGCGTGGCAAAAAGCTTAAAGCAAAAATCACTGATTTGACAAAGGAAATCTCCGATCTAAACAAGCACAATGCCAATACCGAAGCTGCCATCGATAGCATCAACAAAATCCTAAGAGATTCCGGTTTCCAGGGCTTCAGTATTCGAGCCAAGGAAGGCGTTGAAAATGTCTATGAAGTTGTTCGTAAGAACGGTGATATTGCGGAAAATCTCAGTGAGGGTGAGCGTAACTTTATAGCATTCCTGTATTTTTATCACCGAGTACGTGGCAGTATGAGCAGCGAAGAACTAAAGGAAAAGATAGTTGTAATTGATGACCCGGTTTCCAGTATGGACAGTACAGCTCTTTTCCTCGTCAGCGCAATTGTCAGAGAAATGATCAACGTCTGCCGCAATAATACCGAATATTTGAATCCACAGGTGCCTGGTGATTACATTAAGCAGCTGTTCATTCTGACGCATAATGTATACTTTCACCGTGAAATCACTTATCAGCAGGTTGGATACTTCGATTGCGCATCGTTCTACATAATCAGAAAGAACGATAATATCTCCACCGTTAAGCTCTGCACCCGACCGAGTAAGGAAACACCGACAGAGAAAGAGAATTATAATCCCGTTCAAAATTCCTATGCGGCACTATGGGATGAGCTTCGGGATATTGAGTCCACGATTCCGGCACTGAATGTAATGCGCCGCATTCTCGAGTATTACTTTTTGCAACTTTGTGGTTACGAGGGTAGCGACCTACGCACAATCGTTCTGGAAAAGAAGGAAAACCGGGATAAGTTTATCAAACAGGTTGAGGGAGAACAGCCAGATATGACCGATTATCAGCTTGCTTCTTCGCTGCTTGCGTATATAAACAACCCCAACGGGATCAGTGACGGCTTGAATTATGTGGAAGATTGCGATGATGCCGATGCATATAAGCGTGTGTTCCAGATGATTTTCGATGCACTCGGTCAGAGCCAGCATTATAAAATGATGACCGGACAGCGAACAAAGTCCTGATTATGGGACAGATACGGGTGTAAAATAGAGATAGTATAGCACTACAAGAATGAAAAGTGAGGTAAACGCCAAATGGCTGATAAGCAGATTATAGATGCAATGTGGGATGATTCTCCCATAGATGTTTCCACCGAAGTTAATTTTATCTGGTCTATCGCAAACAAACTGCGCGGACCGTACCGCAGCGACAAGTATAAGGATGTTATCATTCCGATGACCATCATCCGCCGTTTTGAGTGTGCACTTGCTCCGACCAAGAAAAATGTCGTTGAGCAGTTCAAAGCAAATCCGAATTTCCCAGCAAAGGCGATGTATCGCATCTCCGGCTTCCAGTTTTATAACACCAGTGAATTTGACCTTGCAGAACTTGTAAATGACGCAGACCATATCGCCGCCAATTTCAAGAGTTATCTGCAGGGCTTCTCTGCAAATGTATTGGAAATTCTGATGTCCAAGGAACGCGGTCTGAACTTCGCTGAAGAAATCGATAAAATGGATAAAAACAACCGTCTGCTTTCTGTCATCAAGGCATTTTCCGAACTCGACCTCGACCCCCGTACCATTGACAATGTGAAGATGGGATATATTTTCGAGGAACTGATCCGTAAGTTCTCTGAAAATGCCGAGGCCGGCGATCACTACACCGGCCGCGACATCATCAAGCTGATGGTCAACATCCTGCTTGCCGAAGGATGCGACGATATCTTTGATGACGGCAAGGTTATAACCATATTGGATCAGGCATGCGGAACGGGCGGTATGCTCTCCACCGGCTATAACTTCATTAAACGGTACAATCCCTCAGCAGATGTTCGCCTGTTCGGACAGGAGATCAACCCAGAATCCTACGCTATGTGCCTCGCCGAAATGCTCATCAAGGGGCAGAACGCCGAGAATATCTGCTATCATGACACAATGAAAGCCGACCGCTTCAAGGGCACAAAGATGCGCTTTGTGCTGGAAAATCCACCCTTCGGCACCGCGTGGGGCGGCAAAGACGCTGCCGAAGGTGTCGAGGATGCCGTCAATGCGGAATATCAGAAAGGTTTTGACGGCCGCTGGGGAGCGGGACTTCCCGGTTCCGGCGATATGCAGATGCTTTTCCTCCAGTCTGCCATTGATAAGATGGATGACAATTTCGGCCGCGCCGCTATTATTGAAAATAGCAGCCCTCTTTTCTCCGGTGGTACAGCTTCTGGTGAAAGCCAGATTCGCCGCTGGATGCTGGAAAGCGATTTGATTGAGGCTATTATTGCGCTGCCTGTGGATTTGTTTTACAACACTGGCATTGCTACATACATCTGGGTTCTCTCCAAGAATAAGCGCCCGGAACGCAAAGGCAAGATTCAGTTGATTGATGCTTCGTCCTTCTACCACAAGCTGCGTAAGGCACTGGGTGACAAGAAAAATGAGATTTCTCCCGAAGACCGCAGTGCTGTTACAAAGCTGTATGCCGATTTTGTAGAGAACGAATACTGCAAGATTTATTCCAACGAGGAGTTCATTTACCGCGAGTACACAGTAATGCAGCCTCTCCAGCGTAGCTATGCCATTACAGAGGAGCGTATTGAGGCAATGCTCTCCAAGGGTTCACTATCCTCGCTGTATGACCAGTCCAAGGTAGATGAACTGGAAAACGCTGAAGAACTGACCGGTAATGATCAGAAGAAACTGGAGGCTTACCGAACAAGTCTGCCTGTTTATGATACGATTATCACTACATTGAGAGCAGCGATTTCGGAGCAGGTTTATAATTCTCCGGCAGCGTTCATGCCCGTGCTGACCTGTGTTCTCTCTTCCGTTACGGCTGACAAGAAGCTGCTTGAAAAGATTGCAGACGGGCTTTCTGTTATGGATAAGAACGCAGAAATACAGCGTGACCGCAAAGGTAATATAATCTATGATAAAGAAACCAAAGACATCGAACTTGTGAAGTGGGAAGAAAACATCGATGACTACATGGCAAGAGAAGTTCTTCCGCACATCCCGGATGCTGCAGCATTCTTTGAGGAAAACCTTAGCGTAAAGAAACCCATTATCAAAACTGGAGCGGAGATCCCGTTCACGAGGTACTTCTATAAATATCAGCCCTCTACGCCGAGCGAAGAACTTGAAAGCAAATTTAAGGAACTGGAACGTTCCGTGAACGAGCGTGTGGCAAAACTGTTTGAGTAAGGCGGTGTGATATGAGAGTCACTAAAGATAGCGGGATTTCGTGGTTAGGAGAATATCCAACTAGTTGGGAACTTAAAAAAATCAAATATTGCCTTCAAGAGCGAGTGGAGAAGAATAATCCTGTGAGAACTACAGATATTCTTTCTCTAACGGCCAAGCAAGGCGTCATTCCGTATGACCTGAAAGAGGGCGGTGGAAATAAGCCTAAGGAAGATGTAAGTGCATATAGACTGGCATATCCGGGCGATATCGTGATGAATAGCATGAATATACTGTCCGGTTCTGTTGGATTGTCGCAGTATTATGGGTGTGTCAGCCCAGTCTACTATATGCTACGCCCTTGGAGAACCGCTGAAGATGTACGATACTACAACTACATTTTTCAAACCACAATGTTTCAACGCAGTTTGTATGGGTTGGGAAATGGTATTCTAATTAAAGAGTCTGGCAACGGCAAACTGAACACAATTAGAATGCGTATTCCAATGGATAAGTTCGGGAGCCTTTTTATACCTGTTGCTCCAATAGATGAACAAAAACGCATTTCCGATTTTCTCGATACCAAGTGTGCCGAAATTGATGTGCTGACCGCCGATATCCAAACCCAGATTGATACGTTGGAGCAGTACAAGCGGTCTGTCATCACCGAAACCGTCACCAAGGGGCTGAACCCCGATGCGGAGATGAAAGATAGTGGAATTCAGTGGATTGGTAATATGCCATCACACTGGGATGTTATTCGTGGCAAATACATTCTGCGCTATATGCAGAAGCCTGTGCGTGAGGATGATGGCGTAATTACCTGTTTCCGTGATGGTGAAGTCACTTTGAGAAGCAACCGCCGAGAAGATGGATTTACAGTATCTGATAAGGAGATTGGTTATCAGGGCATTGATGTCGGTGACCTGGTCGTTCATGGTATGGATGGCTTTGCAGGCTCAATCGGTGTTTCGGATTCAAGAGGTAAAGCGTCACCTGTCCTCAATGTTCTGGATACAGACCAGAACAAACGGTACATTATGTACTACCTCCGCAGCATGGCATATAGCGATGTGTTTCTTGCTCTTGCAACGGGTATTCGGGTGCGCTCTTGTGATCTGCGGTGGAACAAGTTAGCTGAACTTTCGTATCCCGTCCCTCCGTTGAACGAGCAGGAAGCCATAGTTCACCACATTGATTCGGTTATTGAGAAAGCCAACGCAGTTATTTCAGACAAGAAAGCACAGCTTGAAACACTTGACGAATATAAAAAATCCTTGATTTTTGAGTATGTAACCGGTAAGAAGGAGGTGCCCGTCTCATGAAAGTTGAATACTCCTATCATAAAGATACTCCGTGTATGGTGGTAAAAGGTGCTGACTTTTTAAATGCATTAAAAGATAGAGATGAGCTATTCCTGTTGCAAATTGCCGTTGGGGGTTTTAGTTCCAGAGTAGGTGCTCCTGCCCACTTTACTGATGAAGTTAATGATACCATTGCATATTGGGCAGATAAAACCAGCTCAGTGATTTACAGCATTCAGGAAAGGTGGCTCGGAAGTCATTGTGCAGATACAGGGTGCGAAGTTTATGTACAAAAAGGCGCACGATTGATTGATGTCGTGTTTAGCGATGACTATGGCAGACACTACACATTACGAGGAAAGGAGCCAAATCATGAATAGTATTCTCTCGGAAAAAGAATACCAGCATTTCATCATGGACAGGCTCTCGCAGGACAACTGTTACATTATCCGCAAGGCAACAAGCTACGACCGCCTGTTTGCTATGGATCGTGAGCTACTGTTCCAATTCCTGAATGACACCCAGCCGGATGAGATGGCAACACTCCGCAAAATCTATAAGTCAGACTTGGAGGACACCCTTGTCAGCTATATCAATGCTGAGGTCACAAAAGCACGCGGCAGTCTGCTGGATGTGCTGAAACACGGCATTGAGATTTCCAACATGAAGCTGGAACTCATGTACACCAAGCCCGCGACCAACTTTAATCGGGAACTGCTGGCGAAATACGAGAAAAACATTTTCTCCGTTATGGAAGAGGTCTGGGCAAGCGATAATGAGCGCATTGACCTGGTGATTTTTCTGAACGGTCTTGCCATCATGTCCTTTGAACTGAAATGTAATGCCGCCGGTCAGTCATATCAGGACGCCATTTATCAGTTCCGTGTAGACCGTAATCCGAAAACCCGACTGTTCTGGTTTAAGGCCGGATGCCTTGTAAACTTTGCAATGGATCTGGAACAAGTATATATGACCACCAAGCTTGCCGGGAATTCCACTTTCTTTCTGCCCTTCAATATGGGCAACGGAGAGGGCGTCAATGCCGGTGCGGGCAACCCAGCCTTCAAAGATAAATACAGCGTCTCCTATATGTGGGAAGACATTCTGAAAAAGGATACTGTTCTCGATCTTATCAGTAAGTTCATCTTTATTGAAACGAAGGAAAGCAAAGATGAACTGACCGGAAAAACAAAAAAATCCGAAAATATCATCTTTCCGCGGTTTCACCAGCTGGATGTTATCCGCAAGCTGCTAGCAGATGTGCGAGAAAACGGTTCTACACAGAATTATCTGATTCAGCACAGCGCAGGCTCCGGCAAGACAAATTCCATTGCATGGCTGGCACATCGCCTCACCTCGCTGCATGATGTGAACAACAAAATAATTTTTGACAATGTTGTCATCGTCACCGACCGTGTTGTGGTTGACCGTCAGCTTCAGAAAGCCATTATGGGCATGGAGCATAAAGCAGGACTCATCCGTGTTATGGATGACAAGTGCAACTCTGCCGACCTTGCAATTGCCTTGAACGGCAACACAAAGATTATTGCGACCACAATTCAGAAATTCCCATACATTGTGGGCAGCGTCGCAGGGTTAAAAGACAAGCGGTTCGCCGTTATTATTGATGAGGCACATTCCTCCACTGCTGGTAAAGATATGGCGGCAGTTACTATGTCGCTCGGCTCAGGCGACCAGGAGGTCGGTGATGTTGAGGACATGATTACGGACGAAATCCACCGCAACGGAAAGCAGGCCAATGTATCCATGTTTGCTTTCACCGCTACGCCAAAGCCGACAACTATTCAGCTGTTCGGTCGACTGAACACCAAGGGTCAGCGTGAGGCATTTCATATCTACTCCATGAAACAGGCTATTGAGGAGGGTTTTATCCTTGATGTACTTCAGAACTATACCACTTACGATACCTTCTACCGGCTGAACAAGGAGATTGAAGAAGACCCCCGATGCAAGACCGCAGACGCCAAGAGGCAGATTGCCCGTTTTGTGGAACTGCATGAAACGAACATTGCACAGCGTGTGGAGGTCATCGTTGAGCATTTCCGCACAACGGTTATGCCCGAACTTGGTGGCATGGCAAAGGCAATGGTCATCACAGCTTCACGACAGGGCGCGGTCAAATATCGTCAGGCATTTGAGAACTACACCAAGAAAAAGGGATATACCGATATTAAGGCTCTTGTTGCTTTCTCTGGTAAGGTGAAGCTCCCGGATGATGAAACCGAATATACCGAGGCTTCCATGAACGGATTTCCGGAGGATCGGCTGACGAAAGAGTTTGACAAGGATGAATACCAGGTATTGCTGGTTGCAAACAAATATCAGACCGGATTTGACCAGCCGAAGCTTTGTGCGATGTATGTTCTCAAAAAACTAAAGGGCGTTTCTGCCGTTCAGACTCTGTCCCGGTTGAACCGTATCTGCCCTCCATTTGAAAAGAAAACATTTGTTCTGGACTTTGTAAATACCTACGAGGATATCAAGGCTGCGTTTGCGCCATATTATACGACTACCTTGCTCTCCACCTCTGTAACGCCAACGGCAATTTATGATCTGGAAGCGCAAATCGATGCGTACACCGTCCTTGACCCCGATGACATTGAAAAAGCCAACGAGTTGCTCTACAAAGAAAATATATCTTCCAAGGATAAGCAGAAACTGACTTTTTATTTCAAACGGGCAAAGAACATGATCGAACAGTACGAGCTAATCAAGCAGCACGAAATGGTGTCCATGATGCGTCATTTCGTCAGATTTTACGAGTTTCTGCTGCAGGTTTCCTGTTTTGAGGATACAGATCTGCATAAGAAGTACAACTTTATCACATATCTGCTGGCTTACATCAACATCAAACATCCGGGCGGTGGTTATAATCTCGACGGCAAAATCAAGGCTACCAATTTCGTTCAGAAAAAGGCTGAAGAACACTCAACTCCCAACCTTGTCGCTCAGCCTGTGGTAAAGCTGCCGACCGCCGAGACCTTCGGTCTGACCGAAGCAAAGGAAGAGAGGCTTTCGCAGATTATTGCAGAGATCAATAGCCGCACTGGAAAAGCCTATGATAACGATGTAGCGGTAAAGGCCATGCTGCAGATCAAGGATATCCTTCTGAAGTCTGACAAGCTAAAGACCAGTGCACGGAACAATACTGTTAAAGATTTTGAGTTTTCGTATTTCGATGACATTGATGATGCGCTGATTGAGGGCTTGGAACAGAACCAGGATTTCTTCTCACTGTTGCTCAGCAACGAAGAAATAAAGCGTCAGGTGCTAGGCATCTTTACAGAAGAAATCTATAAGAGTTTAAGAGAAGCATAAAGGGGTGATCACATGTTCGACCAATTTCGTTTAAAAGATGTGCTTGTTGCGTACAAGAAGAATTTCGTCTCAAAGCAATGGGGCGATGAAAAGTACAAATGGGAAGCCGTAAAGTGGTTTCAGGACAATTGGGATGTTAACGCTCCGGATTTCGCAGAAATGCTGAATCGTTCTCTGGATAAGACGTTGAACCTTCTGGCTTCCAATAACAACTTTCCGAAAGGTATGATCGTTGGTTTTGCGAAGTCTGCTCCCGAAGAGGTCCGGGCCATGTTCATCGCTTTGTTCGATGAGAGTAAGGATGTATTCGAGAGAATGGATACTTTCAAAATGCAGTCGACCGTTCTCTTGGAGAAATACGGAAACGGCGCAGCACAGCACTATCAGTATGAGAACGCTATAAGCACATACCTCTGGCTACGTTATCCGGATAAGTACTACATCTATAAATTCGGCGAGGTAAAAACCGTTGCAAATGAGCTTGAGGCAGACTACCGCTTCAAAAAGGGTGCTTACGCAGACAATATCCGTAATTTTCTGCGACTCTATGATGAAATCAGTCTGACCTTAAAAGAGGACACTGAGCTTGTAAATCTGTTTCAGTCACAGTTGACGGATACCTGCTATCCCGATCCTGAGCTGAAGACGCTGACCATTGATGTCGGTTTCTACATCAGCAGGTTCTACTCACAGAAAGATGCCGCTCCTGATATCACAAGTTGGTATGGAGCAGAATATGATCCCGGCCTCTCGGTTGAGGATTGGAGCAAGCTACTGAAGGACGAAACCGTCTTCACGACCGGTGCGCTGGAAATTATGAAGCGCATGAAGGATTATGGCGGTATGGCATCCTGCACGCAGCTTGCAGTAAAGTACGGTGAAACAAATAACTTTTACAATTCCGGCTCTGTTGCCTTAGCACGGCGCATATGTGAAGCTACCGGGGTGGATCCTGAAACAAGAGAGGACGGCTCAACGCAATGGTGGACGATTCTCTACACCGGTAGAAATGCCGGAAAGAATGAAGATGGCAGTTTTATTTGGAAACTTCGGGATGAACTCTCCGCTGCCCTTGAACAGGTGGATTTGAGCAATATCGAACTGTATGTTGCTGCCGCCCCAGGCGAGGAAGAATGTGGTTACTGGTGGCTAAATGCAAATCCGAAAATTTGGAGTTTTTCCAATATTGCCGTTGGTGAAGTGCAGTCCTACACGCTCTACAACGAGAACGGTAACAAACGTCGTATTTTCCAGAACTTCCTCGATGCTAAGGCTGGTGATATGATCATCGGTTATGAGTCTAATCCGGTAAAGCAGATTGTTGCCATCGGTCGTGTCAGCGCAGAGCAAGATGGCGAAAAACTGTTTTTTGAGAAAGTTGAAGGCTTAACATCGCCGATTGATTATTCGACCTTGAGAGGATGCCCAGAACTGGAGCGCATGGAGTATTTCCAGAATCCGCAGGGTAGCCTATTCAAACTCACTAGAGGCGAATATGACTTCATCTTAGATATGGTCCGTGAGGAAAATCCGGTTGCTGTGGAGTCTTTCATCGATGCATACACAAAGAGTGACTTCCTTGACGAAGTCTACATGACCGAGAAACGCTATGAAAACCTTGTGGCAGTTCTCCGTAATAAGAAGAACATCATTCTGCAGGGTGCTCCCGGTGTTGGTAAAACCTTTGCTGCAAGGAGGTTGGCATGGTCTATGATGGGAGAAAAGGATGACAGCCGCATAGAGTTCGTCCAATTCCACCAGAATTACTCCTATGAGGATTTTATGATGGGCTATAAGCCTGTTGAGAACGGATTTGAACTGAAATACGGCATCTTCTATCGTTTTTGTCAGAAAGCCGCCAACCAGCCGGATAAGGAGTTTTTCTTTATTGTCGATGAGATTAACCGTGGTAACATGAGCAAGATTTTCGGCGAATTGCTGATGCTGATTGAAAAGGATTACCGAGGAACTAAGGCAACACTGGCGTACAACGGTCTCTCTTTCTCCGTACCCAAAAATCTGTACATAATCGGCATGATGAACACGGCAGACCGGAGCCTTGCCATGATTGACTATGCGCTTCGCCGCCGTTTCAGTTTCTTTGAGGTGGAACCCGGCTTCGATTCCGAAGGTTTCATTCATTATCAGAACGGTCTGAACAACGAAACGCTTAATGAATTGGTGTCCAAGGTAAAAGACCTGAATCGTGAAATTGCCGCAGACAAATCTCTGGGCAAAGGCTTCTGCATCGGCCACAGTTATTTCTGCGGAAGAGATGTTTGTACGGATGAATGGCTGCACTCAATCGTCGATTATGATATTCTGCCGATGCTCAGTGAGTATTGGTTTGATGACGCCAACAAACTTCAGCGTTGGGAGAACATTTTACAGGGTGTGTTTCAATGATTAAGGACAAGAGCATCTTCATAAAAAACATATATTATATGCTTTCGTTTGCCTTTACAACACTGAACCAGGGCGGCTATGAGGATGTTGCTACCGAAGAGTTCGAAAATATCCACAATCTTTTCGCTGCAATCCTAGCAAAGGGCATTGGAAGACAGCTAAAACAAGGACTTTATCGTGAGTATCTGAATCGCAAAGAAACGGTTCCTGTCGTTCGGGGCAAGATTGATATTCCCGGAACGATACAGAACCGTTTTGCAAGGAAGCAAGTATTGACCTGTGAATACGATGAGCTTTCCGAAAACAATTTGCTAAACCGTATTCTCAAAACGACCGTTATGCTTTTGCTTCATCATCCTGGAGTGGATCAAGAGTACAAAAGTGATTTGAAGAAGAAAATGCTTTTCTTTTCGGGCGTTGATACTATCGACCCGAGTGTGATTCACTGGTCAGCCATTCGATTTCAGCGTAACAACAACACCTACCGTATGCTCATCAGCTTGTGCCAACTTATCATTGAAGGAATGCTGCTGACCACAGACTCCGGCGAATATCGGTTAGCGTCTTTCATTGATGAGCAGCGGATGAACCGCCTGTATGAGAAATTCATACTGGAGTATTACGCTAAGGAATGCCCACAGGTAACGGCGACAGCATCTCAGATTCCGTGGGCGCTGGATGATGGCATCGGCACAATGCTCCCGGTCATGCAAAGTGATATTACGCTGACTAAGGGTAGTGAGGTTCTAATCATTGACGCAAAGTATTATACGCACACCACACAGGCAAAGTACGATGTGCATTCCTTACACTCCGGTAATCTGTACCAAATCTTCACCTATGTTAAAAACAAAGATACGGAGTTCGGCTGTGAACCGCATCGGGTATCCGGAATGCTTCTGTACGCAGCGACTGACGAAGCAATCCAGCCGGACAATAGCTATCAGATGAGCGGTAATAAAATCAGCGTGAAAACGCTGGATTTGAACCGAGATTTTGCGGAAATCGCCGCACAGTTAAATAAGATTGTGGATGACCATTTCGTGTGATGGCAATTTATAAAGAGAAAGGTGAAAATAAATGCTTGGTGCAATAGTTGGCGATATTGTGGGTTCCGTTTATGAGTGGAGCAACATTAAAACTAAAGATTTCCCACTATTCCAAGACAACTGTTTCTTTACAGATGATACAGTTATGACCTGTGCCGTGGCAGAGGCTGTAATGAACGGCGGCGAAAAAGATGACTTTATCAATGTCATGAAGAAGTATGGTAGAATGTATCCTGATTGCGGATATGGCGTTAATTCCAGAGCATGGCTGTTATCTGATGACCGTGAGCCGTATAACAGCTTTGGCAACGGTTCGGCAATGCGTGTTTCACCATGTGCATGGGTAATGGATTGCGGATTTTGCGCCAGAACCGGAATGTGGCCGTCCAATGGAAGAGCTAGGGCGAGGCTGTCAGCAGAAGTAACACACAACCACCCGGAGGGTATTAAGGGCGCAATGGCTACCACCGATGCAATTTTTATGAGCCGTTACTACTTTGGCGGGTACTATGGCGATTATGAAACACCGATTAGTGATAATCCATCAGAGTGCAAAAAGCGCATCAAGGAGCATATTGAAAAGGAATATGGGTACAATTTATCCAAAACTCTGAATGAGATTCGCCCTATCTACAGTTTCAACGAAACCTGTCAGGAAACAGTTCCTCAAGCTATTATCTCATTTTTGGAAAGCACGGATTTTGAGGACGCAATCCGAAACGCTATTTCTATTGGCGGTGACAGCGACACCTTGGCGGCTATCACGGGAAGTATAGCTGAAGCAGCTTATGGCATACCCGATTGGATCAAGGAAAAAGCCTATTCCTATTTAGATGAACCGTTGAGAAAGGTTATTAGGCGTTGGAAAAAGTATATTGTTTCACATGATGGAAACTATCAAACCAGTTAATTATCCTTGAACCTTTTAACGATAGGTAAACCTTTTAACAAAAGGTCTGTGCCGTGTGCATTTTGTATCAAAGTAGGTCGCTACTTTCAAGATTATCGCTGGTCGAACACAAGGTACTACGATTTTCGTGTTACCTTATGGGCTTGTACTGGCGTATGAAATAGAGCCGAGCGGGGTTTAAGCCGCTCGGCTTTTTTCTTGAAAGCTATTTACAAAATAGGTATAGCGCGTTATAATATATTTGTGTCGAAAATAAGTCATATAGTGTCAACTCCTGAAAAGTAAAAGCCGAGCAAATCTCTATGTTTGCTCGGCTTTTTGTTTATCTTTAATTCAAAAGCGCTTCTATTTCGTGCCACGGTGAGCCGTATCGCGATTTTAGCACCTTAGGCTAAGAATCATACTCTAAAGCGTTAAAACGCGATACGGAACGAATATGGGATTTATTTAAGCTCTTTAGCAACCGTCTCGCTGTCATAGAAAATAATGTCGCTCGGCATAACTTCAGTAACTTGTCCGTTATGAATAAACTCCACAATAGCGGTAGCGTACCGAATCACGCCGCCGGAGTGCCCGCCGACCATAGGCGAGGGCTGTATAATTTCCGATACCCCCGACCACTTGTGAAAAATAGCTTTAACGCCTTTGGCCTGACACAACCGCATTTTACGATTCTTCCTTACCTAATGTTTTCATTATAGCGGCGTCGGGAGCTTCCGCTTTTGCAAAAGCCATAAGTCCGCACTTTTTACAGCGAATCATATACAGTCTACACTCGCAGTAATATGTTTCCAAAACTTCTCCGCAATAAGAACACGGTATATTGCTTTTAACGCACGTAAAGCTTTCTCTGGTTGCGCACCAATAAACTAAGTGCATTGCGTCATCAAGTGTCATAGTTGCTTCTTACCTCCTTAAAAGCCTATATCATCAAGGGCGTATTCAATCTCGTTTTGAATATCCTTTTTAGTTATTTCGTATTCCTCCAAGCAATCGGCTGGGAGAATCCGATTGACAATTACTTGCGTTAAGTATTCCGCGAGTCCGCTTGTGTCATAGCCCTCAACTTTATCGGTTTTCGCAAGTGGCTGAATCGAGCCGTCACGAAAATGGTGTGCAAGGTTATCTGGTCCGATTATTATTTTACTCCCTTTCGGAATAACCTCTTTTTCTCCCGATATAGCTCTCTCGACTTCTATATCTTCTGTTGCCGTGAGTATCGGCCCTATTTTATAAGTCATTGCCGTTTACCTCCCTTCTTCAATTTCGTCATAAGGAATCGTGAAAGAATCCGCCTCGGGCGAGAAAATGAGAATATCTTCTTCGCAAATATCCGCCTCACGCACAAGGGTATTTGCGAAATTGATAACGTCCTCGCGGGATTCAAAACGTTCCCAACCGCCGCTAAAGTCGTGGCTTGCCCAGCAAATTGTCCACATAAAATTTACCACTCACTTTCATTTTCGTATTCATAGCTGTCTTGCCAATCGCACAAGCCCGACCAAGGGCATTCGCGGCAGCGCAAATTCCCGCCTTTGAGGAAACACGTGCAACTTGAATCCTCGTTCAACTCGGTATCTTCCGAGAACGCCGGCGGCTCAACGGGCGCGTCCTCGTCGATGAAAAAGCCAAAAAACATAGCAACCTCCAATCACTTAAGCCTAGCCCTTATTTTTTCCGCTAAATCCCAATTGTTAAGGCTCTTTTCAAGCCGGCCTTTATCGTGAACACGAATAAAAAGCCCGTTATTCTTTTCAACTACGCAAACCGCTATAACCTCAAAGTCAATAATATGCCTTAATTTACACCACGGAATATTTTTAACCTTTTGATACGTTTGGGTTGTCGGCATTTTAGCGCTTCCGTCATCAACATTGTAAATTCCTACTAATGTATCAGGCGTGAGCGTTTTCAACAAGTCTTTAAGCGTCATTATATCTTCCTTTCCGCCAAAAATCGCGCCAGAACGCGTCGTATCGCGATTTTAGGTCCTAGAGTATAATCTTATACCCTAGGCTCTAAAATCGCGATACAAAGCGAATCGGACTCGTTTAGGCTTGAATTTTAGCCGTTCAATACCATTTCCTGCGTCTAAGTCTCCTATAAAGCTCCTCGGGCGGCAATTTGAGGTCCTCGGGGCTGAATTCGGGTACGTCGTCCTCAGGGTACTCACGAGGGTCGCCTAAGTTCATTTCCTCAAACCGTAAACCCATACCGCGCTCGGTCTCATATTTTTCACAAGGACTATATTCGGCGCGTTTTTGCCGCTTGGGTTTATCCGCCTTTTTATTTGCGGCGTTAATTCCCATCGCTTCGATTAGCTCGTCAGCGTCAAGCTTCTCGGCTTCCTCGCGTTCAGTATAAAACCAACCGTCTTGAAGGATTCCGTTAGCCTTAAGCCATTTTCTGCGGTCGTCCGTCGTATTGCCCTCAACTACGCCTAAAGGTTTGCCGTAAGCGGCGGGGAACGAACTATCCGATAAATTAGGCGCAGTCTCAAGCCAGCGGAATCCGTAACGGCGAAAAAACGACGGGTGAATCAGCGGATAAGATATTTTAAGCGGGTTACTCGGTTGCTGCCAATTTTTAATTTGCACTATCGAGAACGCGCGTTCTTTACTCGTACAGAAATTCGTCATTACATTAAGTGCGACGCGGTAACCTTGCAGCTCCAAAGAATAAATCACATTTAAGATATTTTTTCCCGCTTCAATAAAACGGCTTGTACCGATGTCCCAAGAGCCGCCCATATAGTAAAGAATCGAAATTACTTTTGCTCTTTGCTCAACGCGCTGAGTAGTTATCATACTGTTAGGCACGCCCGTTATCGCGTTAGGCACGTGCGGCGCGAATCCGACGACGCCCGTCGAGGGAAGAGCCTTAACAGCGCTTCCCAAATGACGAGTTTTATTATTCGCGGCTTTGAGCTTATCCAAGCCTTCCTTATAACCGACACGGGCGAGCTCGTCCGCTTCGGAATAAGAATTGGTATGCGTGAAAGAAAAGCCCTCGCTCTCGCTTGCCAATTCTTTTTCGTTCTCAAATACCGCATTAGGTTTGCGGCTTTTAATTACGTCCAAGTATTGATTCAGGCTGTCGAATTTTTCAACTACAAGTTTCATTAGGCCACCAGCTTTCTAAACGCCTCGGCGTAAGTATTCGTACTCGGCAAATTCATATTGCGGCAAATAACCTTCATATCGTCCATATCAAGGCTTCTCAGCAAGCACATTTGAAGTGCCTCGCCCGCGTCGAAAATATCCTCTAATTTGTGGAGACGCTCAATTGCGCGGTAAGAGACAATAAATTTAATTCCCGTCTTGTCGAGAGCCGCGCGGAACGCCCAAACGAATTGAAGGAGATTCTTATTGCCTCCCGCGATAGCTTCCTCGACTTTTTTTGAGTAGCTGACTTGAATAACGGCGAATCTGTCAAGGCTTGCGGCGTCAAGCTGATAGCGGCCCGTGTACTCAATATCCGCGCCCGTGCCGAACGTGTTGCCCGCTGCGATTATTCTAAAATCCTCGTGCGCCTCTACGCGGCCCGTAGGAAAATCGAAATAACCGTTCGCGATTGCCGCGTTAAGTATTACCAAAACCTCAGGCGTTGACGCGTCAATCTCGTCCAACATAAATAAACCGCCCTCGGTAAACGCCTTATAAAATTGCGTTTCTTGATAGCGACCGTTTGCGTCGATAAAGCCCGTAAGCTTATACTCTTGCGTAACCGCGTTCGAGAAGTAAAACTCAATACCGAGCGCCTCGGCGACTTGCTTACAAAGAACGTTTTTGCCGCACCCTGCGGGACCCGTAAGGAAAACGGGAATCTTACAATTTACAAGCTGAAGGACCGTCTCGAATTTCTCGTGCGTGATTCCCGTCACAACGTTCACCTTATCGTCAATCGCAACTTCAATTCGCTGCGGCAATTTGCCGTACGTTTCCATTATGAAGTCGTTCACGAGGGGCTTAGCCGCTTCGGCAACGTCCTTAGCCGCGAGCTTTGCGACCGTATCAACAATCAAGCTGTTGAGCATATCCGCGGGGGTATCGCGCTTTTGAGGGGGCGTCCAATAAAGCTCGGCTTCGGCGATAAGCTTTTGCGCCTCGGGAATCAAGCTAGAATCAAGCGGCGCGACGTTTCTCTTAGCCGTTACCGCGCGGAAGTTTTTCGCGGGATTGTATTTGACACCGCCCGCAAAAATATACGGCTCGTATTCGCTCGCGGTACTCGCGATTGTAACGGTGACGTGCTCGCCTTGCAGTAAAACAATATCGTAATCCTTCATTTTCAAGTCCTCCTTAAGTATTAGGCTTTATCCGCCTCACAATATTATTTTACCGCGTTTAGTAAGATTTGCGAGCCGACAAAACAGCCGAACTTTACTGTTTTTGGTAACAAATTCCCGTGCGGCTTGTCAAGTTGACTCGGATTCGCCGTTAAACCGTTCCATACAAGCCTTTCGATAAGCCTCGTGCTTTGCTTTTAGGCAATCTTCTCTATGCGTTTGATAATACTTGCGGCCGTATTGCGCCGACTTCTCGGGGTGCTCCGCAAGCCAAGCTCTGTCCTTGAGATATTTCGCCCGCGCGCGGCACTCGGGCGAGCAATACTTTTTCGCCCGAGAATCCGCGTCAATAATTTTTCCGCAGATTTTACATACCTTCATTTGCGTTCACCTCGATATAAAATAAATCAAGCGTTTTCGTCGTCCTCGGTTGATTCTGTTTCAGCCGTTTCCTCGTCGGGCTTAAGTAAATCCTCGGGCGTAACGCCGAGCGCGTCCGCAAGCTTTTTCGCCGTTCTGAGCATAATGTGCTCGACGTTGATTGTACCCTTTTCGATTTGATAAATCTTTTGATAATTCACGCCCGATAATTTGGCAAGCTGGTGCAGCGACAAGCCCGCTTCTTTTCTGAATTGTTTAAGTCCCATTTCTTCTCCTTTCGTGCTCTTCGATTCTGTCGTAAACCTCGTCAAGGTCCGTTACCTTACCGCTCTCGTCGATAATTACAAGTTTTTCAGAATCGCCGAGTAGCTCGCGGTGGTCGATTCCCGCCGAACGCAGCTCTCTAATCAAGCGAATTATCGCGGTATCAATATCCGACAATTCTCTTTTCTTGCGGTCGTATTTATCCGTATCGGCGGCGTTTATCATAAACTCGGAATAAACCTCGTTCAGGCTATCGACAAAACGCGTTAAACGTTCCTTGCCGAATCCGAATTCACGGCGCAGCGCAATAAGCGTCGCAATTTCCCATATTCTTTTTACCGTGCTTTGCGTTTGCTCAATCTGCTTTGCCGCGGGATTTACGAGGCGACGCTTAAAATTGCATTTCATTTAGGCTCGCTCCTTTCTAAAGCTTCTTTAGCTCTTTTTAAAGGCTCTTTTAAATCCTTGAACATCATTTGCGAGTCTATATCTTCAGGCGTCAATTCCACGTCGCATTTACTCGGCTCCTTTACGCCGCAGCTTTTATTTTTAGAGCAACGCTGCTCTAATAATTCGGGCCACATACCGATAAGATACATCGGCGTATAAAACCAAGCCCATTGCTCATTGGTTAAGGAATTACCGTGCCTTACAACTGCGGGGATTCCGTAAAGCGATAATTGAAGGTAAGTCATATAAACGCATTTTAAATCCACGTCAGTAGCGTCTACAACCAATTGCGTGGAATAATTTAAATGCTTTTTAAGCATTGACTTCGCGAATCCCAAAATCATTGCGCCCGAGCCCGCGCACGGCTCGCATAAAGAAACAAAGCCGTTTTCCTTAATGACTTCCTCAACGTTGCCCGAGACAATTTCGCTCATCATATCGCAAACGGACTGAGGCGTAAAGAATTGCCCTTTATACTTGTTGTGCAATTCAAGCGCGTGATATATCGGGCCTAGTACGTCCGAGGGTCCGTCTCGTTCCGTCTCAAGCTCTAATGCCATAACCAAATCCGTGAACGCTTTGACGAGAATCTCTTGCTCATCGGGTTTATACTTACCGATAATATCAAGGTACCGCTGTTCTTGCTTTTCCCAAATGCCATCTCCTTTTCTGCGCGTTGAATTAGCTACGGACAGTGCGCCGAGCTCCACAAAGTCCGAGAACACGTCCCAAACCGAGTAAGTCAGCCCTAACTTTTGAATAGCCTTGATTATTTGATTCTTAAATTGGTTACCCATTGCCGCGTCCTCCCTTATTGAGATTTCACCCTCGGCGCGTTATTGCCGAGGGCGATTCTCAATATTTGATTTCGATTAGTCCTCGCGTTCCATTACGACGTTGTGGAGTCCGCAAATCAAGCACAAGTCTTGGGTAGTCGATACGCATTGGCCGCAAATCGGGCAAACGTACTTGTGAGCTTTCGCGCGCTCGGCTTTCTTCTTTTCCTTAGTCAAGGTGTGACGCGCGAAAGGCACTTCCAAAGTGAATCCGTTTGTGCGCAAGGCCTCAATAAAGGACTCGCTCGGCAACGTGGTTGAATAACCGTTTGTGCGGTCGTATTCGATAGTCAAGCCGCGCGCCTCGCATTCCTGCTTAAAGAGCTTGTTGTGATAGCGGCCGCCTTGGCAAGTTTCCTCGAGGTCGTTCTCGCGGCAATAAAGGTGCACCATTTCGTGGAGCATTGTCGCCGCCGTGTACTCGCTCGGCCTGTTCAAGAACTCGGCGCCGATATTGATTTCATATTGGCCCGCGTCCTTGCCGTCCTCGCCCTTCTTCCAAATCTTCTTGGTAGAGCAATGGCCGTAGGCTTTAGGCGTAGACTGAACGGTAATTATCGGGCGCGGCAGTTTGCCCTCGAAACAAAGCTTGTTGAGCATATCGAAAAGGCACTCAAGCTTGATTACTATCTCGGACAGAGCCAAAACCTTACCCTCGCCCTCAGCGGGCTCAGAATCGCTCTCGGGCGCCTTTTCAAGCTCGGTAGGCTTATCTTCAGGCTTAGGCTCCTCGGGCTCGTTCTGTGCGTCCTGAGGTACCTCAGGACTTACTTCGATTTCGGGCTCGCTTGCGGATTCCGCGGATTCAGCCTCGGGGGCCTCGTCCTTAACGACTTTCCACCAGCGTTTGAAAGTGGAAGCGGTTACGGGCTTGAATTCGCCCGTCTCAACGAGCTTGAGCTTTACGCCCGTTTCGGTAGTTTCAACTAACTCCGCAATAGTGCCTGTGTTTAAGTGTCTGTACAACATAATTTTATCCTCCTGAAAATCAATTAAATTCTTAGCCTGTCATCATCAGAACGCGTGGGCTAGTTCGCGTTGACGCCTCGCGGCGTTTCGACTTTACTTATGAGCTTCTTCCCAAAGTTGAGCTACAGAGCCGACAAACTTAAAGCCTTGCGCTTCGGCGCGAGCTTGCTCGTCCCACGCGCCAGAAACATAATAGCCGTCTTTAACCATAATAATATCGTGCCCCATTTCTTTGGCATAATCGATTCTTTCTTTAAGTGTCATTGCTTTGTCCTCCTGAAATTTGGTTTAGGTTTGATTTACCTTACAATTATATTTTACCACGTTTAGTAAGATTTGCGAGCCGACAAAACAACCGAACTTTAAGAAATTTTCTGTGCGGTATTACCGAATGCCCTAAATTCTTACCTCTTAGCCTGTCATCATCAGAACGCGTAGGCTAGTTCGCGTTGACGGCGCGGGCGGATTCCCGCTTGCAGTGACAACTGCCGCCGCTCCGCGCCGTTTCGACTTGTTATAAAGAATTTACGCCCGTTCAAGTCTTTCACCAAAAGTAATATAATCATATTCAAGGTTGTAGTTATGAGTACAAGTGGTTTCGCCGTGCGCCGCGTCGCTATGGTACCAATTACAAGAGCGGGTACAAAGCTTATCAATATAAACGAGCTCGCTTTCCTCAGTAACGTTGCCTGTGCTTTCGGCGATTCTCATAAGATAAACGTCAGAGGTTTTAAGGGCTTCGGCTTCGTCCATTGCCGAAATAATATCTTGCGCTTTGAGAGCCACATAATCAAGGCTCTTTCCGCTTGCCGCTTTGTAGTCGATATACGCGAAAAACTTCGGCGCATTTTTGATTGCTTCTTTCATTGCTTTCTTTGTCATTGTTTTGTCCTCCTGAAATTTGATTTAGGTTTGATTTACCTTGTGATTTTATTATAACGCGTTTTTCGGCGTTTGCGAGCCGACAAAACAGCCGAACTTTAAGAAATTTTCTGTGCGGATTTTACTGTTATTAGTAAGGAC
The DNA here is from genome assembly GCA_947629945.1 of uncultured Clostridia bacterium. Classification (GTDB taxonomy): domain Bacteria; phylum Bacillota; class Clostridia; order Oscillospirales; family Ruminococcaceae; genus CAG-115. The sequence continues at coordinate 29,521 of CANRFR010000003.1, forward strand.
TAGGCGATTCTAAGATTTACAACCGAACCCAAAACACTCGGTTGTAGGCCTAAAGCCTTGGTACGACTTGCTTCGCGGGCTTTCGCTCCGAGTTTACAACCGAGTTACAACCGAGTTTTTGGCACTTGGTTGTAAGCCCCAAGCCAGTCGTAGCAAGGCTTTAGGCCTATTTACAACCGAGTCAACCGAAAAATGCTATAACACTTTATGAAATTTGAGCGATTTGAGAGGTTTTGAGAAGTGTGTAACGTTACACAACTCTCAAATCTCTCTAATCTCTCAATTTTTAAAAAGTTTATACAAAACTCGGTTGTATCGGTTGTAAATAGGCCTTAGACCTTATTATGACTTGCTTTAAGCTTACAACCGAGTCGGTTGTAACTCGGTTGTTTCGGTTGTACCAAAATTTACCAATTTGGGTTTTAGGTTTGAGAGCGGGCGTGCCTAAGCCGACTTGCTGAAAAATATCTCGCTCGCGGCGGGGGCATCCAAATTCAAAAGCCTATAAAAATTCTGAACGTCCTCCACGGTAAAAGACAAGATTCCTTCGAGCTTAGCCTTAATTTCCGAGGGACTTTTTCCGCAGGCTCGCGCCGCGTTCTTGTAAGTGATTCCACGAGCGCGCATAAGCTTTTTTAAGCGGGCGCGGTTTACGCCGTCGCGGCGCGTTCTCGCCAAGATTAAAATAACACTCATTTTAAAAACTTCCTTTCTAATTAGCCCGCCGCAAATCATTTAAACCAATCCGCGGCCGTTACATTTCCGTAGCCTTTTTCAATGTAGGCTTTAAGAATTTCCTTGCCCTCGTCGTGAAGATTATAATGGTCGTATACCTCTTGAATCGTTCGGTATTCCTGCGCCAAGGCGACAATAGAATCCGAAACGGCTTTTGTACTATAAGCAAAAGGCCGTTTTCGATTCGGCAAGTACCAATACACATCTAAATGCAGTCTTCTTTTGCTCAAATATTTCCCTCCTTTTAATTATTTGCGATAAGCCTTTTGGAGCGCACAAGAGAATTGATTTCCCAACAAGATTTACCGCTTTCGTCGGTCCACTCAAACGTGGAATACTCCCGCAAGAAAAGCGGCTCGACGGCGTTCTCGCAAATCGGCGAATTGACGCCGAAAAGTCTATTGAGTTTTTCAATCGCTTTCTCGGGTGCGTTAAGCGCCGCGCTCGTGGAAATAATAATTTTTCCCTTGCTGTCCGATACCTCGTAAACGTGATTCATAGTGCTTTGTCCTCCTTGAATTAGTTTTAGCTAACGCAGTTGCCCGCGGATATTCGCGGGCTCGGTCTTTAGCCTGTCATCATCAGAACGGGTAGGCCGATTCCCGTTGACGCCTCACGGCGTTTCGACTTTAGCTATGCGTTCCAGCCTCTTATCGGCGGGGCACAAGGGCCCGCCGATTTTCAAATACGAGATTAAAAATAGAAGCCGAAGCAAACGCCAAAAGAACGGCTGGCGTCGCCGTAGCTGCTGCTGGCGCCGCCGCCGCTGTTCACAAGGCAGAAGATAGTCGAGGCGCCCGCACGAGGAGAACGCTCCCACCACCAACACGGGTCACCGTCGCAGTCAAGCTTAATGCGATTATCTCTAGTTTGAAAGTACTTGAAATGCCTATCGGATTCGCACGGCTCGCTGAAAATTGTCTCGCCGAAAATTTCCGTTTCAGAGAATAACCAAAGCCTATCTTGCGTTTTGCCGAAGTCGCGCGGGATAATAATTGCTTGCAGTGCCTCAGGTAAAGTCTTAAAGATTTCCTCGTTGAGATACCGCCGCATTTCGGTATTTGCCCAGCCGCCTACGTTCGTCAGACGGTTATTCATCTTATGCTCGTCGGCGAGGCAGTTTTTCAGCCCCATAACGTCCTCGTCCACGACTACGAAAGTTACGGTTTCGCCCGTAGTAAGTACGTCCGTAATTTCATCGCCGACTTTTAACGTCGCGCGGTCGAAATTTGCCCAGTCAAAAGGGCCTGTTGTTTTGGTTGTAATACTTGCCATAATTTTATCCTCCAATAATAAAAATTTTTTCAGCCTGTCATCATCAGGGCGCGTTGGCTAACTCGCGCCGACGCTTCGCGGCGTTTCGACTCAATCTTTATTTTGCGCGAGCGCGCCGATTGCAAAGGGGTATGTTCTTTTAACCCACTTATTGAATCCGTCCGCGGTTTTATACGCGCCGCAAAGGGTCCGATATTCGTCGCCCTCTACGCAAGTGCAAGGCACATATTTACCGTCAAGCTTAACGCAATAAATCGTGGTACGTGTTTGAATATCATAAAGCATAGTGCAAAGGCCCTGAGTGAAAGCGGTGTTTGTAATAGTGGTTTTCTCAGGTACGGCGTGCGCGTTTCTTCCGTCGATTATTTTAATTGTATCGTTTTTCATAATAGAATCCTCCTTAAATTTCATCCTGTCATCATCAGAACGCGTGGGCTAATTCGCGTTGACGCCTCGCGGCGTTTCGACTTATTCGTCAGGTTGCCAAGCCTTATTTAAGTTATCGATTATAATGGCACGGCAATCTACGAGATATTGAGCAACCAAATCCCATACGCGGTAGTTTGTAGTCATTTTCTTTACGGCTTGAAAAACGTTGTAAACGTCACCTGAATCGAGATTGTAAAATGCTTCTTCGGTTATTACTACGAAAGGTACGAATTCGTTGCCGTAGCAATCATTTAACGCCGCTTTCTTATTTACTTGAGTGATTACGATTGACGTGATGCTTTCTTTTGTTTTGCCTTTGAAGTGGCCGAGCGCGATATATTTTTTCATTTTTATACCCTCCCGATATTTGATTTAGGCTTTATCCGCCTCACAATATTATTTTACCACGTTTAGTAAGATTTGCGAGCCGATAAAACAGCCGAACTTTACTGTTTTTAGTAACAAATTCTCGGCAGTACCGCCCGATTTTGGCGTTTTTCCGCCGATTTGGGCTAATTTTGAGTAATAAAAAAGGCCTCGGCCGAGAGCGTAGTCCCGGCCGAGGCCTTTATATATTTATGCGCACGTAATATACCGTGCGCAGGTACATTATTTTCCGCCGTAGAGCTTTTCGTTCACACGGCGCTGTACTTGATTGTAATTATAACCTGCTTCGGTAAGGCGGTTGTAACGCTCGTCGCCGCAGCCCCATTCACCGCGAATAACCTCGTTAGCTATTTCATCAAGCGACTTTTTCGGCTTAGAATCGTAAAGAATTTCGTTGACGCGCTTTTGCACGTCCGTGTAAGAATATCCCGCCGCCGTGAGCTTTTTCTTTCGTGCCTCGCCGTTATCCCAAAGCCCGTTTAAAACTTCGTGAGCAAGCTCGTCCACGGTTTTTCTTACATTATCGGGCGCGATTTCTTTCGAGTAGCCGTTAAGCCCGTGAGACTTAATATATTCCGAATAATCAACATAGCCCCAATCACGGTCGCATTCGTTTTGAACTCCCGGAACTTCCGCCGCGTCATACTGCCAAATGCCGTAATCGCCCTTGTAGCCGCACTCGGCGCGATAGTCCGCTATCCACGCGGGACGCTTTTCGCGGACTTTTTCGTCTACAAAATTTGTAAACCAGTATGTAGAGCAGTAAACTCCCGCATAGTAACCTGCCTTTTCAAGCTCGCTGCAGAACGCCTCAACAAGCTGAGTGCAGAAGCCCTTACCCTTGTCGAACTGCGATTTTTCCTCCAAATCGAGGTACACGGGGAAGTCCAATTGCTTGCCTTTAAGCGCCTTGATGAACGCCTGCGCTTCGGCTTTGCCTTGCTCAACAGACTGCGCGTAGCTGTACCAATACGCGCCGACTTTCAAGCCGTTGTTTTTAACATTGGCGAAGTTGGTTTCCCACGTGTCGACCGTCGATGTGGAGTAGCCCGCCTTGACGATAACGAAATCCACGCCGCTTGCCTTTACCTTTTTGAAATCGATGTTGCCTTGATAACCGCACACATCAATGCCTTTAAGTTTTACGCTCATAATTATTCTCCTTTCTCATTGCCGCTGTTTGCTCCGTCCGCCAAACCCTCGCCAAGAACGTACCCGACGACCGCCGCGCCGCTCAAAATAGCGCCGCTGACCTTGTCGGCTGTCTCCTGTTGTCCGCCGAAAATGACGACCATTCCCGCGACGAAGCCCGCGAGAGATACCCACAGCTTACGCGATGTAAGTTTGCGTTTCCAGTCAATCTTCATCTTCATTCTCCTCTCTGAGCTGTTCGGGCAGCGATATGCAATCGTTATATAGCGCGGTCGCAATATCGTTGCCGCCTAAGTTGTGATACGCAGTGTAAGCCCTGCGCAGGCTCTCCTTTGCGTAAATTGGACAATATCCGCGCGCCGTGTACTTGTCGTGAGAGCGGATAATTTCCGCTCGCAAAAGGCATTGTACGCCGTTTTCAATGTTCTGCTCGTCTTGCGTTTTCGCGGTTTTCTTTCGCGCGTGGTTGGTGTACAAGACGTTGAAAACCGTCACCGCCCCGGTTATTGCCGCCACAATAATTGCCGTAAAGTCCATTCTCTCACCTCATTTCCACGCTGATAATGTGCTCGTTAATTCGCTCGATAACAAAAAACGTCTTGTGGCATTCCCACTCATCGGCTTTTGTAGCAACACCCCCAGTGCCGCACTTCGCGAAGCCGCCCGCGACGCACGTTCCGTCGTCGCGTAACGGGATAACGCCTATCATTCCGACGCACGACCACTCGGAGCGGTCTTTGCGGTCAATATAATATTGCGAGCTGTCGTATTCGGGATTTTCAATTTTGTGCCGTTCAATATGCGAACCAACCTTTACGGAAGTTGCGGTACCGTCCGAATTATAGACCTCGTTGTAATCATCGACTTCAATGTCTTGATACACAAATTCGTTGAATTCATCGCGCTTCCAGCGTCCTATCCAGTCGTCGTCATTGTTGCCTATAACCGACGGATTGCCCGAAGTTATGCCTACTATATAATCTTCGGGCTGTGCCTTGTAAAGCTTGCCGTTTTTTACGGTCACAAAATATCCGCGCCTGTCCTCGCCGCTTTCGTTATCGTCAAACCAAGGCTTGATAAACTCGGCATAGTCTGCGCCCGAGGTGGAATACTCGCCTTTGGCGTGCGTGGAACCCGTGAGGTCAACTCTGAACACATTCGCCAAAGTTGCACCCTCTCGACCGTATTCGGCGTATGTTTGAGTTGGCGGGCAGTCCGCCATATTTATGTTTGCCGAGCTGTGCCCATATCCGACAGTGAGCAGCGAGTTATTTTTCACCTCATTAAGAAAACCAATGACCGTTTCCGCATCGTGACCCGTCATTGTGCGGTTTCCCGCAGCGAACGAGGAATGGTGACCTGCTTGCGTGGCGTACCCTTGCGCACAAGCCGATTTGGCGTTGGCGGTGCAGTATAAATTTCTTGTATGAGAAGCGTCGCCGTTAGACGCGCAATGAGAACCCAGCGCAAAGGCAGACTCCCCGGACGCGGACGCTTGGTAACCGATCGCGCAGGAATAGTCTCCGCTAGCGGCGGCGTTGAAGCCCTCGGCATAGGACGTTTTTCCACTCGCGACGGCACCGTGTCCGCTCGCGTGGGAGCCGTAACCCAAGCTGTCGTCCACCGTGCATTGATACCCTTGCGCGGTCGAAGAGTGCCCCCGCGCTTTGCTTTCTTCTCCCGTAGCGCACGAACGATCGCCCACAGCTTCACAGCGCAGTCCAAACGCCTGAGATTTATCCCCGCTCGCCGTGCACGTCTGTCCGCAAGCAATAGACCCCTCGCCAACATTCGAGTTTGCTTTGCGCCCAATTGAAAACGCTCCCGTGCCCGTAGGGTTGTTTTTGTCCATTTTCCCCGAGATGTCAACAACGGTATCGGTAAATTGAGCGTCCGACGGAACGTCTTTTTCAACGGTATGTCCTTTTACAGTGTCGGCGTTGCCGCCGTCTGCCTTTGCCGTTATTGTGATGTCTTTTGTGCCGTCAAACGCAACGCCGTTAATATTTCGCGCCGTTTTCAGTTTGGAAGCCGTACCCGCGTTCCCCGAAACGGAAGTCTGCAAGGGGTGAACGTGGTCTTCCCGAGCGTATTTTGCCGACGTACCGACCGCCGCTGTTCCGTTTGCCTTTGGCGCGACTGTGGCGGCTGTGTATTTCGTGTCCGTAAACTTCGCGTCTGCGGGAACATCGGAGTTTACCGTATGTCTGTTCACCGTGTCGGCGTTGCCGCCGTTCGCGGGGAGTGTCGTGGGTATTTCCGTTTTATCGGCTTTTTTTGCCTGTAAAGACGATATATTTATAGATACTTGTTCTGCCAAATTCTTTGTTTTCTCATCAACGTATTTCTTTGTGGCCTCGCCTAAACCGCCACTTACGTTTATGCTTCCATAAGCCATTATTGATCCTCCTTTATTATCCTATATTTGTCTCAGGTGCAGTACTAATCAAGGCTAAATTTGCCGAGATGTCTTTATCCGGTGACGTCTTTGCATAAAATCTTAAAAATCCATTAAAAGATTCCACAGTGGGATAGAGCCCACAAGCGTCCGCAGTCTTAATGTCCGTAGGCATAATGCTAACAATAGCCGTTGTTCGCTCTGTAATATCATTCAGAGGCGTATCAAGGTAGAGCAGGCTCATATCTTCGGCGTAACTCTGCCAACCACTTTGTGGTATCACAATACTGCGTCCTATTAGCGCGTCATTAATAAGGCGCTGGGCCTCGGCTCTTGTTACCATTGCACTAGGATCTACAACGGCTGTTACCTTGTCTATGCCTCCAACAGCGGCAATTAAATCAAACGTTGCTATTTTACCGACTACTGAACTTGACGGCCGAATCCATTCAGGCCCATTTTCTAAAACAAGGTATGTATACGGTATCTCTCCCTCGTCTGGGTCCTCCGCATATAAAATAATTCCCGTTGCATAAAATCCGTTTTTCACATTCGCACTATTTATTTGCACGGTAACTTGACATTCGCCGTCGACAGGGTTTGTTACTGACGCGATTTGCGCGTCCATTACATATTCTGCCGGTGTTGTCATTGTTTTAGGTGTTTCTCCCTCAGGGATTTTTCCCTTTCCTACTGCAGCACGCGTATACTTTATGGTGCCGCGCCCCGCGAGTACTTTTGCAATTAGCGTAGTCCCCGGAACGCTACTGTAGCTTCCGTCTTCAAAATTTGACATTTTCAATCCTCCTTTATTAGTTTAGATTTTATATGTGTATAGCATAGGCCGCCTCCAGATATCCCAGACCGGTCTATATAACTTAATTTGGGATCGGCTCGTTCCCCCGCGACTGACGATTTCAACGTACTTTGATAAGCTAAATATAAATTTTGCTTGAATTTCCGCGCGATATTGATTTTTATATCAAGCTTCAGGTGCGCCGGAATTCGTCGGCTTAACGTATCGAGTAAATTCGTTTCATCGAATATCTCGCCGTCAACCTTGATAAAAATAACGCCGTCGGAAAAATCAATATGCACGGCTTTGTCCGAGTAATTGGAAATTATGCTTTTGATTTCCGGGTCGCCTATGTGATTATTTCCGCAAAGCCGCCCGATTATAACCCGTCGACGTTGTTCAAGAGACAAGTCGTTTGTATAGGTTATTCGTAAAAGCGTTTCCCATAATCGTATCGTTTTTTCGTCTGCTTCAAGGATAAAGCAATTCAAATAAATTTGCGTCAGTCGGCTTTCAAGTCCGTCAGACAAATTGCCGAACGCTTTCAGAATTTCCTGCATTTCATAAACGTTCCTGTAAAAGCGCGGATAATAAGTTAAAAGCTCCTCGTAGCCATCGGAATAATACTTCTCGTAAAAGCTCAATTGACTTTCACCTCGCTTAACACGGGAACGTCGTCCTCGCTCGGTATGACATTTTTTGTTTCGCCGTTAAGACGTAGATTGCTATAGTCCAAGAGCAATTTACAGCCGCTTAAAATCGCGCCGATTGCCGATACTCTAACGATGCCGATTTGATTGTCCGGCTCATTCAAAACCAAGTTTTTCAAATACTGTTCAATTGAGATTTCGGTATCTTCTTTTACGCTTTCAACCGTAGCCCCGGGGGCGAGCTCTGCCGAAAACGACACGGTAATTTCGAGAGGATTCGCACCTGCCGCCGTAAAGTGCGCACCGATATTTGCTTGTCCGTTTCCCAATCCGTCGCCTAAAGTATAGGTTTTATCGTTTACCGTGACAGTCATTCCTTTATCGGCAGGGTCGATATATTTTTGCACTTCCGCGACTTTCGCGGGTCCGCACGGTTTTCCGACGGTATCTATAAGCACTGCTTTAACGGTGTTTTCCCCGTTCCACAAAGGAAAAATCCTTGCTCGTCCTACGCCGTCGATACTCTCGCACCAAGTTTTATAGTGTTGTCGGTTTCCGTTTTCTGCGGGGCCTGCGAGTTTTTCCTCGATTCTCGTTCGTAAACTGTCGTCCGTTTCAGTATCGCCGCCGTTCTCGTAAATTCCGTTAAAGGTCGCCGAAATAAGTCCGTCGATATTATTTACGGGGACTGCCGGCGTTCCGGCGTAAATATCATTTTCCGAGCTTCCCGGCGTTTCCGCTTCCAGATAATAAATATCCTCGGCAGCATTACGCCGCAAAACAAAATATTTGCCGTTATTATAAAAGCGCTCCCCAACTTTCGGCTGCGTTCCCTCAAGCAAAACATAATATTTTGCGGTCGTGGCCGGCAAGCGCGCGAGCCCGTATTCTACGGCGCGTTTATCGAGTGCTTCGCCTGCTGCGTTCATAATCAACGTCATTTCGGAAATTTGGTCGAGGTCAGCGTATAAGCGCGCGATTTTTAGGAGCACGCCGGAAACCGCGTCGTAGAAAATACTCCCGGGGCGTGTGTCAATATCCTTCGGTGCGTTATTTAAAACGTCCTCAAGCAAACGCTCGTATGTCATTTCTTCATACATCAAAGTACCTCCTCAACGGTTGTCGCCCCGAAAATAGTGTCCGCCGTAAAACGAATAAAAGCAGAATCTTCGGAGAATTTATATTCAAAGTCCCTTACAGATAAAATCCGCGTATCGGGCCGTAAAGCGTCTTTAATAAAATCCTCAAGCACGGTCTCAATATATTCTCTCGTTGCGTCTTTTGTTATAACGGCGTTTTCTACTTCGCTTCCGTATTGGTTATCGTAAATCAAACACTTAAACCGAGGCGTGATTATTGCCTTTTGTATCGCTTGTTTTACCGCTTCGAGTCCGTCGACTTTTCCGACAATCCGTCCGTTGTCAAGGTCCAATTTATAGGTCAAAGACGGCGGTTCCCGAGCTTCCGTTATTTCGTCCACCGGGAGCGGAATATAAGCGGCGCCCGCCATATCAATTCACCCTTCCTAAAACAAAATATTGCTTGCCGCTATTAAACGCCAAAACGTGAACTTTTTCACCCGGCTTTAAAGCGTTGTAAATTGTGATCATTGCTTCGTTAAGTTCAAAGTCTTCAAGCTTGTCTCCGCCCGCGGTCGGCGCGTTAATGCCGCCGGGACTTTTTGAGATCTTACAAGTCGTTTTGTAGTCGGTTAAATGCGCAGGAACGTATGTGTTATTCTCAGAAATTACAAGCTTATTATCGCCCGCTATTTGTATTTTCAAAGGCACTGCTGAAATTACCGCGCCCTGCACGACTTCCGCGCCGCGCGCCGTCATTTTTTGAATCATTGATTTTATGCTTAAATCGTCCATTGCCGTCTCCTTTAATCAAACGTTCCCTCGTCGACCCAACCGTATACCCACGTGCTGTTGTCGGTATGTATCAAGTGGTATGGGTGCTTTGCGCCTTTAGCAATCAACGTAATTTTCGCGGGACCCGCCGCTAATTGCGGACCTGTCGGCTCGCTTGCCGTGCTGGCGACATAATGCCGTCCGCCGTGGAATTGGACTACAGTACCGACACCGTAGTCTTTTTCCGCGCTTGCGGCGATTTGCGGTTTATTGAGGTCGTTTGCGTAGTTTAATTTAAGCGACATAGTGTGGGTATTATCCCCGAATGTGTGCGTGTCGCTGTCAACATAAAACGTCCTTGACAAATTCAATTCCGGAATTATGATATAAACGCCGAGCCCCGAAATAACGTCCGCATTTCCGAGAGCTTCAACCGAAAGGGTTCTCGTAGGCGTACTTTTCTCGTCAAGAATACTATCAACTAAACTGTTGATTTGCGCCGCAGATAAACTTTCGTCCGGCTGGTCGATTTCTTGAAACGTTCCGAGCCGCCGTTCTAAATCCGGCAGACTTTTTTCAGCGAGTGTCGTTCCTTCCTTTGACACCAAAACCACGCGCGTTTTTATATCTTTAACGCTTTTGGCGTAAGAGTATGAAACGAGATTTTTCTTTGGTTCAATAACCCACTGTAATATATTTTCCCGCCGCGTCAAAAGGCTTAATTTACCTTTGTCGCTTGAAATATAGTGCCTGATTCCTGTAGCGTCAAAGTCAAGGCTTAAAGCGTCAGCAATTGCGTCAAACGCGGTGGTTTTAACTTTGGTAAGCTCCGGAATTTGATAAGAGCAGTTTGCCACTTCTCCCGTGGGTATTCCGAAACGCGTACAGCAATCTCTAAAAATATCGCTCGCGGTCTTGTTTGTATAAACAAAAGTATCTTTGTTGTTAGCAAGATAAATTCCGTTGTCGTAAGCCGTAAACGATAAGACCTTATCGTTGCTCTGCGTTTGCGACATAATCATCCCTCGAAATAGTTCCTTGCCGTTTAGGCAAAAAACGCATTGGTGACCTTGTTCAACGTCTATTCCGCTTCGTGCGTGTTTATAGCCGTCATCGTCGAGGAGCTGCGCTGTAAGAGAACGCGATGACGCCCCTTTACGCCCCGACCACGTAATTTGCCGGACGAGCTGCGAAATATCATAGCCTTGCCCGTTTTTGAATAAAATCAAGCTTATTTCATTATTCACGGTACCGCCCCTTTACGGAAATGTCAGCGTCAAGCCCGGTAACAAAACGTTGGGGCGACTGCCGATTATGCTTTTATTCGCTTCATAAATATCTTTGCTTTTAGAGCCGTCGTTATAATATTTTTTCGCGAGGTTCCATAAGCAATCGCCGGGCTGCGTTGTGTATGTACTCGGGCGCACGGTATTGTCCACTCGGGTATTTTCCTTTTGCACTGTCGCGGTCGTGTGCGTTGTAACTGCGCGCGATACGCCCGAAGAGTCGCCGCTCGTGAATACGTTTGACATACTGACTTTAACCTGTCTTATTGATATTTCACGATACTCCTTCAAGGATAGGCTGTATTGATATGTCCCTACGTCGCCGCCGCTCTCGGAATAGCTGAAATTATCGATAGCGGCATAAATATTTATACCGCAAGCCGTTACGATAAAATGGACGGGCTTTTGACTTTCTTTCCACGCATTGATTTTCTTAATCAACGATAAAGGCGGGGTTATTTTACCGACTTGCAATCCGGGGAATTTTTTTGCTGGGAAAAAGCTCGAAAAGCTGATTTGTAAAGCAGGGCAGTTCTGCATTACAACAATCTCGCCGAGGCCCGCAATATTGACGCTGCTAAGACCGCTTCCGTTTTTTATTTGGATCGTTTCGGGCAAAACGGGAATTTGTATTTTTTCCCGCTCCGCGTTAAACGTTAACCACATTTGATATTTATTAGTAGTCATACGCACCGTCGCCCTCCTCGAACATTTCGCTCTGAAGGATTCTCATAAGCTCCGGCTTGATTTTTTCCGTAAGCATTCCGAGAATAGTTTCTTTGTCCGTGCTGCCGTCGACGTTAATTAAGCCGCTGCCTTGAATTTCAATTGTAATATGCCGGCTTTGCTCTTTTTGACCTCCCGTTTCTTGCTGCGCGAATTCTTTCGGCGTAGGCATTGCGGGTAACGCGGAACGGTAATTTAACGCGGAAATAAGCCTGTCGGTTTCTTCGGTCGGGAACACCGTGCTGCCTTGATAGCCCGCAATTAGTTCCGGGCCGTTTTCTCCGGCAATGAAAAAGTCCGCGCTGTTTGTCGTGCCGTTCGCATAAGCCGGGCTTGCAATAAGCTCGGGGCCGCGCTCGCCGGCGATAAATAAGTTCTCCGCATTTGTCGTTCCCCGAGCGTGTCCCGGTACAGAAGCTGTTTCCGCCGAGGTCTCTATTTTAACGCTTCCCAGCGCGATCGCCGTTTCGGACGCGACATATTGAGCCGCCTCCTGCGCACCCAGAGCGCCGTTTTTAATTGCCGCGATATATGCGTCAATGGTAGCTTTGGCCGCGTTTTCCGCGTCCTCTTCCATTGTCATATCCGTAATTGTGGACTTCATTTTTTCCCCTATTTTATCCATTTCTTCGGTAAACCCGGTTGAAAAATCCGCCGTTTTTTGAGCCGCGGTCTCTTGCTGCTCATTTACCTTTGACATAGTTTCAGAAAGTTTGTCAATTGTTTCTTGGTCGCCGCGCTCGATCGCCGCTGCCATATTGCTCGCAAGTCCCGCGGCCTGTTCGCTTCCGTCTGACGCGTACTCCATTAAAGCCTTGAAATTTTCTTTTGCTTCGCCGGTTAACGTTTCTCCGTAGTCGGTAAGCGCAGTAAGATTTTTGTTGTAGTCCTCCCAATATGCGAGTTGGCTATCAAGCGCCGCCTGTGCGTTCTCAACCGTGGCGGTCATATAATCTTCTGTCCAGATTGTCGCCTCGTCGAATAGCCCGTATTGCCCGCTTATGCTGTCATAGGCCGCTTGGTATGCCTCATTATAAGCGGTAACAAGCTCGCTGATATTTTCTGTTGTTTCGTCTGTCGCGATAGATACCGCGTCAAACGCCGATACGACTTTATCAGACGAGCCCGACGCCGCGTCGCCGTATTCTTCTATCGCGGCTTCGGCTTCTTCGATTTGCTTCGTTATGGCATTTAGATCCTCGTGTGCGATTCTTGCCTTCTCGGTTGCCTCGTCGTAAGCCTCCTCGGTGCGGTTTGACGCTCCGGTAATAAGCGCACCGGCCGCGGAAAACAAATTATCGCCGACTGCGTTTGAAAAGGCTTCTCCCGCGCGGGCTTGCGCTACGTCCGCTTTATCGGCGGCTTCCTGCAATTTTTTCTGCTGCGCGTACAAATCCGCTATATTCGCTTTTGCGCTGTCGTATCTTGCTTTAAGTCCGGTAGATTTAGCCGCTTGGTCGATTTGATTATTCAGCACTCCGAGCCGATCGGCGACATTTTCCACGTTCAAGCCCAAAGACGGGTACATCTCATTTAAGCGCGCAACTATCGGCTCCATTTTGGCCTGCGCCGCTGCGGATGAGTCCGACGTCGACGCTAATTCCTTTAATTTTGCCGAAAGAATCAGCGCGCTATTGTGCTGCTCGTCAAGGCTCGCCGTATTTTCAGTACACGCCGAGAGTAAAGAGCCAGTTGACTCGTGCAAATTATCAATTTCGGTATAAAGCGCCGAGACAGAAAATTGCTGACTTTCAACGGCGGCGGTCGCTTCATCAAGGTCGTATTTGAGGGCACGGGCTTGGTCGCTCGCTTCGCCGAATTGCGCGCACGCGTTTTCATATTCGGAACTCAACCTATCCACTTCAGCGACTTGACTATTCGTTGCCATTGTAAGAGTGTCAACGCTTTCCGCGGAGTCCGCCGACATTGCGGCAAACGCGCTCACGGCCGCAACAACTGCGGTAACGCCGAGTACTATCCAACCGGTAGGCCCGAAAGCTGCCATAGACCCGACAATTCCCTTTATAGCAGGAATGACAATCGTTTTTGCAAGCGCGACGCCCGCGAGCCCCGTAACAACTACGCCGAGTCCCGTGCCGATTGCCGTTATCGCTTTTGTTACGGCGGGGTGCTCGTTTAAAAAAGTGCCGATACCGTTCGCAACGTCTGCAAGCGACGTAGATATTTTGCTTACGGTAGGTTCAAGCGCGTTTGTAAACGCGGCTTTTATATTATTTGTCGCTTGACTCCATTTTTGGTCGAGCGTTTGCGCTGTCGTAGCCGTCGTGTCAAGTGTACCGCTTGAATTTTCGAGCGCGGTAACAAAAGACTCAAGCGACATTGTGCCGCTTTGTACCGTGCCGACAATTTCGGGGCCGGCTCGCGTACCGAATATCTCGGAAGCTTCTGCCGCCGACATTGCGCCGCGCTGAATACGTCCGAATATATCGTTAAGCTCCTCAAGAGAACTTACGTCCCCGCTCGCGAGCGCTTTTCTAAAGCCCGTCATAACCGTAGAGGCGTTAGTTCCCGAAAGCTCAAAATTCATAAACATTGCGGTCGCTTCGTCCAAAGAAAAGCCAAGCTGGTCAAGAACGGATTTATTGGAAATAAGCTGCTGCGAAAGGCTGTCAACGCTTATTCCGCTTGCTTGCCCCGCGTAGGTAAGCTTACTTAACATTTGTTCCATTTCCGACGCGGGAACGTTCCAGCGATTCATAAGCTGCGTTACGCTTCGTACCGAGGACGACGCGTTTCCGCCTGTTACGGCGGCAAAGTCCATAAACAGACCCGTCGTTTTGGTAAGTTGATCGTCGGTATAGCCAAGGCGTGTATTTATCTCGCCTACGGCCGCCGCCGTTTCGTCAAGACTTCCGGTTTTGCTTACGGAATACGCGCTCATCATACTTTGAGTAAGCCCGTCGAGTGCGTCGCCCGTTGCGCCGGTCGCAAGTACGACAGTACTTTCTGCGTCGGAAAAAGCGGTTGACATTTCATAAGTCGCTGTTGCAATGTCTTTAATTTTATCGGTAATTCCCGCGGACGCGAGCGCGCCCGCGATGTCTTCAATCGCGGACGTACCTTTGCCGCCGCCTTTTTCTGCTTCGTCTCCTGCCTGTTTTGCGGTCTTGGATAGTTCCTCGTTAGCGGTCGACGCTTTTTCATTGGCGGCCGCGAGGTTTTCCGCGGCGTGCCCCGCTTGCTCCGCCGCGCTTTCCAGCGTCGCTAAGTCTGTTGTACCGGATTCCATAACGGCGTTATAATTTTCAAGCGCGGACTCAGCGTTTTGCTGGGCGGCGGCGAGGTCGTTCATCGCCGCTTGCGCGTTCTCGGCCGCGCGAGTAAGAGCTTCTTTCGTTTCGGCCGACACTTTTTCGTTGTTTATGAGATTTTCAACGGACGCAGCGTTTTTGTCGACGGTTTCCGCGAGGTCGTTTTGTATGCTTGTCGACGCGTCAATCGCTTTGTTTAACTCGTCGGACGACCGGGCACACAAATCGAACATCTCGTTTTGCGCTTCTAAAGCGTCCGCTGACTTATACCCCATTTGAACGAGGTCTTCGGTCGTGTAAATTGCTTCCAGAGCGCTCTTGTCGTAGTTGCTTACCGCGCTCGTCCAGTAGTCGGTTTGGTCTGCGGCTTCGCTTGCGGCGCCGTTAAATTCACCGACGCTGTTTGCCGCCGTTTCCGCGGATTCTGCCGCTCCGTTTATCGTATTTTGCAGATTGTCAAACGCTGTTCCCGCACTATCTGCCGCGGAAGTCGAAAGCGTGATTGTCTGCGAGATTTTCTCAAAAGTCGCGTCCGCTGTTCCCGCGGCACGGTCAAGCTGCGAGGCCATTGCTTCGCCGGCACTTGCGATACTTGCCATTCCCGCGCTCATTTGGTCTAAAATGCTGAATTTGATACTTAGAGCGGCCATTTACTCACCTCCTTATGTTTATCTTTTCCCGACTATTATATCTTGCTTTACAGGATTTTCCCAGTCCTCCAATTCGGACGCAATATAAAAATTTTGCGTCCTTTTTGGCATACGCTCGAATTCCTCGGGCCGCAAATTATGACGCTGCCATAAAATATGTGCCCAATACGCCGTCGTTCCCGAGGTCTTTATTAGTTTTTTGCCGCGTTAAGGTCGTCGTCCTCGTCGCTTGCCGTATAGCCCAAAACCTTGTTGACAAGGTTCGCCACGTACTGATATTCTTCAGTCGTGGGGAATACCTTCAAGGGCATTTCGGTTACGTCAACTACGCCGTAATGCTTCATCAAATCGGGGTCTTTCAAATTGGGGTACTGCAGCGCCTCAACAATGATATGCCGCATCATTTTAGAATTGTCGCGCTCGGTTTTCCAAACGACCTCACCGTTAATAACAAGGGGGGACCCTTTCTTGTCGGTAGCGACGGAGTGCTTGCGGTAGGCTTCAATGATCGGCTCGATTTCGTCCTGACGAAGCTTTTTAATCTTAAACTGAACTACGTTGCCCTCATCGTCCTTGATTGTATCGGGGCCCGGCATTGTAACGATCTCGGGCTCGGTGTTTCTTACAAAATACTTCAAATCCTTATTCATAAAAATTATCCTTTCAAAAATATGCGCCCTCAAAGAAGAGGGCACGATAAAATTACAGAATATCCTTTGCGTTAAACGAGAGACTGTCCTCCAGAACGTCGCCGCCGGAGTCAAGCATTGTGAGCGGCAAATCGCCTGTAAGAACGACGCCTACGCACGTAACGATATTCTTGCCGTACTTTTTGTAGTAGTCACTGTTTTTGTCGTCCATAACGCCCTGTATTGTCATTTCCGGCGTCTCGTGTTTCTTCTGGTATTCCTTGATTTTCTTCTCAAGCCATTTAGACGAGCGTCTACGCGTGATCGTACCGGAAATACTGTAGCCGAGCCAGCGAGAACTCGGCGTTAATTCGCCGAGCTGTCTCCCGGTCCATACATCGGGCGTAAACTTGATCTCGCATTTGATACAGTCCGCGAGCTCAACTCCGTCCAAAAATATATGCCCGTCTCTCAAAGAAATGGGCGCGTGATTGTACTTCATACGCTGTTCTCCTTTCTATTATCTCGTGGTGACGGTAAAATACAGTTTTTCCGAGCTGTCTACCGCTTGCAAGCCGACATTGAAATACGTTTCATCGTCTGCGCTCATTACGCGGTCCACAAGAAAATCGTCGTCATAGGAAACGTTGGTGATTGCGTGCGCGTCTTCAAATTGGCGCAAAATCGTTTTACCCATACTTTCCATAATATCCCAGCCGTCAGAGTCGTTGTTGAACTTATTCGGCGGGAAATTAAGCTGAATAGCCTCTTGGAATGTATCGAAAACGCGAATCACTTTATTTTTTCGATAAGACTTATCTTTCTTGTCGGAAAAAGTCACAAGCGTGTTTATGTCATACTCAACGACAATTTCATCATTATCGTTTACCGAAAAGAAAAACTCGCCGTCATTTATCGCCGCAACAGACTCTTCGTTGCTTTTTTCGCCTATGACCCGCGTCGCGCCTGCGTATTGCTTATAGGTGAGGCTATCCGTATTTTCCGCGCCTGCCGTTGCGCCCGCGACCCACGCGCACGCTTCCGCTGTCGTAAGCTCGTCGTTTCCGAGAGCAACGCTGTTTGTTACGTTTATTACGCCCTCGTAGTCCATACTTCCCGCATTGGGAATTACAACTTGAACGCCGCGCCCCATACCGTCGCGCATATACTTGACTTTAGAGAGAGCCGCCTGCTTTACGCTTGCTTGTTCCTCGCCGTCGAACGGGAAGCAAACGGTATTAAAATGCACGCTCTCCCACGAGTCGATGAAGCTTGAAACGTCTTTGTTTGTCGCCGGCGTATCTTCGCCGCCGCTAAGATTTTTGCCCGCGGCCGCGCCAAGCGCTCCCGCGCCGCTAAACAGAATATACGGGTCGTTTACGGCGATAAGCTCTTCAACGGTATTCAAGCCCTCGTATTGCGCGATCTTACTGCCTTCAAGATGAATTATTACGTCAAAGCCGCCGAGCGGATTTGCGTCGACGGTAACCGTAAAGGCATTGCCGCGACTGCCGCCGTACCGCGCCGTTGCTGTAAGAGTATTCTCACTTGCGCCGTCCTCGGAATTTATCGGCATAGAGATTTTTGCCGTTGCTTTTGCACCTTCGGAAAGTATATACACATATACTGTCGTTGCGCATTTAAACGCTTCACGAATAAGCAGCATTTGTCTATTCGGGTCGTCGTCGTAAATGCTGTAGCCGAGTGCCGCGGACTCCGCGTCGGGGCTCTCGACGGTAAGCTTAATATACTTTTTTGCCGGTCCGTATGTCGCGTTAGGAAGCGGAATAATAACGGTGCCGCGCGTGCCCGCGTTTAATACGTCATTTTTCCGCCCGCTCTCAAAATTGATATACGTGCCGGGGCGGGTCTTACCCACCAGTTTGTCAAATTTTCCACCGGCCATATTATTTTACCCCTTTCTTTTCCCACGCGTCTATACGCGCTTTCATTTCGTCTATCGTATATTTTCCGGTGAGCCTGTATGTCACGCCGTCGAATGTACTTGTCGACACGCCAAAAAGCTGCCGACAATTTTCTCTTAATTTTTCGATCGAGAATTTGCGTACAGCGGCTTCTTTAGTCGGCGCCGCTGGGTCTTTGCTTTTTACTGTTGCCACTATTTAACCCTCCTTATCGGTTGCTGATTTTGTAAACAAGCCTCCGTTAAACTTTGTTGCAGGCGGCAAGTTCCTTAATGTATCTTCATACGGTCTGCGGCTGCGCCAAGTTAACGTAAGCTGAGCCGCCCCGTCGTCAAGAGCTTTTAATTTTGGGTCGTCAAGTCGAATACCGTCGTCAATTTGCGCGCCCGTTTCGTCAATCAGCGGAATAAGATTTCTCGCTTTTTTGATTGCCGTTAAAGCCGTCAGACCCAAGTCATAAGCGTCTTGCGCGGACTTATGAAAAAAGACGATATACCACGCGTATTCCAGTTCGTACGTTAAAAACGTATCGCCGCCAGACGCGATTTCAGGCTGTGGAAAAAACACGGACGGCACGGAAAAACCTTCCGGAACGTCCGAATAATACGGCGCGGGGCTCCCGGTTTTATCGAGAATAAATTTAATTATGCTCGCCGTTTCTTGCTCCAACGCCATTTTATCGTCTCCTTTCTATGTGAAGTAGCTGTTAAGCCATTGCTGTAGTTTTGCTTCCAGAACGTTCGGGAATATTTTTTCGAGTATTCGCACGGCGCTATCAAAATAATGCTTACCCGGTACCCACTTTTGTTTGAGTACCATTCCGGTTCTTGCGCTCGGATCGTAAATAAAGCGGTCGCCTTCCCAACGACCCGGCACAAATCGTGTTTTGACGCCTTTCGGGTTTGTCCAATGCCCGTCGTTTACCCATTTTGCGTATTCAACGTTCGTACCGACTTCCAAAGTTAACCCGTCGTCCTCAAAGTCCCAAACGTTACCCTCGCCGCCCTCGTGAAAGCTAGCAAGTAAAAGGCGCGTGTCCATTACTTTTCGCCGAATTATTTCATCTTCCACAAGCCTTAGAAATTCCGCGCCTAAGCCGTTCAGAAAAACGGTAAGTTCTTTTCTAAAGTCGCCGTCTGCGGCGCTTTTCAAGCGTTTGATAAAAGCATTAAATTCGGTGAGGTCGATCTCAACGGCTTTTGACATTATAGAGCCTCCTGTGACGTGCGGCGGCGTATCATCACAAACAAATGATGGTTTTGTACGCGCAGCGGAATATCCGCCGTATATTCGTACCCGCTTTCTTTGTCAACGATTTTATCGTTAAGTCTTACGTCCGTATCAATCGGCAAAATAAGTTTTATTTGCGCTTGATACTCGGCTTGCGGCGCATTTTGTACAATAACGCGCGAGCCGCTTTTTGTACAAAAATGGCATTGCAGGTCCTTAATATCCGGCACGTCGTTATAAAAAAACGACGGAGACCCGGGCAGACCGTACCCGGGAGATGCCCGCGACTTTTGCACGTGGTAAATGTCGCATTTATGATTAAGCATTGCTTCAAACGACATTCCGCAAATCTCCTTTACAGTTTTCTCATTCGGAACGTTACCGTATTTTTTGCTGCGGGGCTTATAAAATCGTCAAGCAACGGTTTTAAATTGAGATTTTCGATTATAAACGAGGTTTCCGCCGCTGTATAAGAATAATCGTCAAAGGACTCGCTTTTGTACGTTCCGCCGCCGGCACCGAAATTAACCGCGCTTGCCGCGTACGCTTCCGCAAGCAGAATAACCGCCGTTTTAATAGGCTCCGGAATATTCGGGTATTTATCCGAGTCCGAAAAATCACAATGCGTATAGTTTATAACGTATTGCTCCGCGCGAGATATGTCGACGGCGAGTTTCTTATCGCTTCGTTCTTTTACGCTTGCCCTGTCAGTGTACTCGCGAATTTCTTCGGGACTTACCCACGGTCGTTCTGCCATAACGTATACTCTCCTTTACTGAGTTTCCGCGAATAGCGCGCCTGCTTCCGCTTCCGCTTGCAAAATCGCGGAAAGCTTATCCGCCTTTCTTGTAAGCCCCGAAATATCTATACCGTTTTCTGCGGCGTAGCTTTCAAGTTCTTTTTCGGTCATTTTTTCCAAAGGCTTTTCGTCGGCGGTATTCGGCGCACTCGCGCCGGGGGCTTCCGCTACGATAGAAAAATAGCCGCTGCCCGCGAGCGCGTTTGCTCTGTTTTCGTCATTGACTTCCACAAACGGAGAACTTGCCGAAACGCTTACGCCGTGTCCCGTATATGAGAGCCCTTTGATAAGCTTTAATTTTGTCATTGCGGTACCTCCGTTACTTGATGTTCGTAATGATTGCCGTAGCGTCAAGCTCTTCAACTATAGCGTCAAAATCAAGGTGGATCACGTAGAAACGCTTATCCGCCATAACCGCTTCTTTGCCTTCGGTCGTCTTACGAATTTTCATATCGTAGGTATTAACGACGATAAGGTTCTGCGGATCCGCCAAAAGAATTTTATCGTCGGGCATTCTCGGCACTTGAACGGTAGGAATCGACGCGGGGCTCTTATAAAGGCTATCGGGGAAATTAGCGCCTTTAGCAAGCCCCTGATTAAGCAAGAAAAGCTCCCATTCCTGCGCGCGGTGCGGGCTCATAAGCCAGCGCAGACGCCCGTTGTTATACTTGTTGGGCATTGCCTTTAATGCGTTATAGAACATATCCAAGGACATTCCGGTATCGCCCGATGCGTCGTAAACGTGGCCGCCTGTAGAAATTTGCTTTATCCAGCCGTTATTGATCTTCAAGAAGTTAACGTCTGCGGCGTCGCCGACCTTTACGGCGTCCGCGCCCGTCCACGCGCCCGCTGCGTGCGCGGAAGTAAATACATAAACGCCGCCGCCCTGAATTACTGTGTCGCCCGCAGCGTAAGCGGAAGTTGCGGAAAAAGCGGTTGCGCTCCCCATACTCTCGTCGCCGTTGATATAAAGGTCCTCCATATCAATTCCGAGCTGCTTTGTCATAAGATTGGTAATTGTAGCTTCGAGTCCGGCGCCCTCAATATTCTCACGCAATGTTTCCTCCGTAAGCTCCCAAGGCAAACGCACGGGGGTCGTAGAATAAGACACCTGTGAGAAATTGGGTTTTACGCGGTAACCGGTGATCTGGCCGGTTGCGGGGTCGAGTACGGGCGCGGTACCGTCGCCGTTCGCGTCGACATTTTCGGTTTTCTGACGCACTATACGAGACGCGATTCCGATTTTGTCAAGTTCACCGGTTTTCGCGTGTCTCATCTCGTGGCGCACCAGCGCGCCGAGAGCTGTCGGCTCAAAAGTTTGCTTGATAAACTTTCGCGCCTGCTCGGGATTGAGCAAGCCGTGCGTTACGTCGCCGGTTGTAATACCGGCGGCTTTAATGATCTGATCATTTGTAGGCATA
Organism: uncultured Clostridia bacterium; assembly: GCA_947629945.1. Lineage (GTDB taxonomy): Bacteria > Bacillota > Clostridia > Oscillospirales > Ruminococcaceae > CAG-115. Next base: position 51,134 of record CANRFR010000003.1, read on the forward strand.
TTTTTTCCTCCTGATAAAATTGATTAAAGCAGTCCCGCGAGATAATGCGGTTCTTCTTTTTTCTCAACGGGCGCTTCGCCGTTGAGGTTGCTCGACAGTCCGCGTGCGTTAAGCACGGGCGCGAGAGATTTTTCCACCGCGGCGGTTATCATTTTTTGGACGGACTCGGCCGTAAGCTTTTCTTTCTTGTCCTCGTCCTCTTCTTTGGGCTTTTTCTTAGGCGGCATTTCGGGCTTGGGTTCAGGCTCGGTCTCTTTCTCGGGAGCGCACGCCTTCTTTACCGCTTCATCCACCATTTTCTGAATAGACTCCGCCGTAACCTCGGGAATCACAGTCGGCTCGGACTGTTCCGTTCCGTTTTTTCCGCCGGCTAACGCTTTTTGGATAGCCGCGTCGACAATTTGCTCTACTTCTGATTTTGTCAAAATAATTTCCTCCTTGTTTTCCTCGGAGCACTCATCGAGTAACTTTCCGAGGTCGTCATAAATTGCTTGAAGCGTATTGCGGTTTTTACCGCTTATTTTTCTGCCGGATTTTTCAACGGCATTGCCGCCCAACATTTCGGCGAGCTTTTTTAATATTCCGCGTTTTTCCGCGGGAAGCTCGGTCTCTGTTTCGCTGTATTTGCCTACGCCGCCCATTGAAAAGCCTGTTACCTCGCCCTTTTGCACTTTCTCCCAAATATCCGGGTTGTTAACCTCAACGGTCATTACCCAAGTGCCTTTTGTGATTGGCGTGTCCGCGATCGTCATATCGCTGGGAGCAACATAGTTTTCGACAACCGAAACGCCGTCAGCGCGCTCGAAATTATGCTGCAAATCAACTTGATCGCCGTTTTTCGCAAACCAATACGCCGATTTACGTATTTCTTCTTCGGTCATAAAATTCCCGTGGGCGTCCTCGACCAGCGGCTCGTACACGATTCCCGTTATATAATGGGAATCGCCGTCCGCTTTTAGAATTTTTCCGGTTGTGGAAAACTGTACGTTTCCGTTTTCCGCTTTGGTAATCAAAAAGTGGCGTTTGTTAGCGGCTTTGTCTACAAGGCTAACAAATTGAATTTTTGCGTCGCTTATTCCGATTGCCTTTTCGATTTTCACACGTTTCTCCTCCTTTTCTGCTATTTTTTGAAGATATATCCGGATTTTTTGTCCCGCAGCCAAATTTGACCCGGAAATTCAAGCCCGAATTTATCTGCCATTTGCGTAAATTGACAACAGAGCTTTTCAAATGCTCTGCTTTTTTCAATTTCCGCCTTTTTCTTTTCGGCTCGTTCAATACGAGTTAAAGCCGCGCCCGCGGTAGGGTCGTAATATCCCTCGCCGTTTCGGTAAAAACTCACATTGAAAAGCCCCCTTTTAATCAAAAAGCGCCCCGACTATTGCCGACACGCTTGTTTTTATATCATAAAACGCCCCCATTGCGTCCATATCACTCCGTATCGCGATTTTTAAAGCTAGGGAAACACTGATTTAATCTTGCAAAAAAGGAAAAGAAGTGGTATAATAAAAAGGAAGGGGTTGTGAAAAATGAA
>CANRFR010000004.1 GCA_947629945.1 uncultured Clostridia bacterium
TCAGATTGTACAAAGTGAGCGCCGCAAGGCTGACGCCTTGCAAGCGAACTATGTGCAAGATGACGGAAAAGATGCAAACAAGCGAATGACAAAGCCCGTAGGGCGGTCTTTGTGCGGTGTTGCCTTAAGTATCTCGGATATTTTTATTTGAAAAAACGAAAATGTTATAAATTTTTTAGAATAGTAAACAAAGTGTTGTCTGCCACGCAAAATACAAAAAATTGACAAGCAAAACACAAAAAAACAGCCGCCGAATTTATATGCCTTCGGCGGCTGAGAATCATATAAATGGCTTTGTTAAGCGAAATATTAGAAAGTTGGCATAAAGCTGCCAAAAGTTTGCTCTGGTAAATGTTTTGCTGACGGAAAATTTATTTGTTTTTGTGAAAAATAAACAAAACACGCTATTTTAGGATAACGGCAAAAAATTAAAAATATGCGAAATAACGTCCACCGTCCAACCGTTGCCCAAGCACTTATACCGTTGAGCATTTGAAACACAGTCAGTGTAGGCATCGGGTAGTGTTTGGAGACGTTCGCATTCTACGGGAGAAAGTTTTCGAATTATATAATCGCCGTCGGGTAGGTCTATTTTGTATAATCCTGTACCCGAACCTTGCCCCCCCTGTCCCGTTGAAAGCGCTATGGATTTTCCGTAAACGGAATAGACTCGATGAGCCTGTCCGGAACTGCCTATATCACCTATGCGAACAGGTTCGGCAACCATTGTGCGTTGGTGGCGGTCAAGTGTATTCTTCAGCGTTGCGCTGCCGTAATTTGCGGTCAGACAATACGATTTACCCGTCCAAGCAATAGCGTTGTTAATTATATCGGCAAGCATTTCTCCTTTATCTGTAGGCTGTGTAACGTTGGGAATATTTGTCCAATAACACCGCTTACGGGTTTGCGCTGATACCAAAGCGGAATTGATCGTTATCGGCTGAACACCAAGCTGATAGCTGATTGCGTCCTTTATTCGCTGATGAATTGAGTGGTTATTTTCGTATAAAAACCATCTTGCGCGCTTTCCCGTAAGGCGCGGACGTATTCCATAAATAACCTCCATCCCTCGCCGCCTGCCTCAGTTTCGCGTCCTTGCTTTGCAATCGACCAATATGTACACGGCGAACCGCCAATAAGCAGATCATACCCGCGAAATTGCTTGAAATCGCCTTTGAAAACATCTCCGAAGCGCCGTATTTTGGGATAATTTTTTTGGCTGACGGCGATTGCGTATTTGTTAATCTCAAAAGCCGAATAATCCTCTACCATGATCCCCGCGCGTTCCAAGGCAACACGACCGCAAGAAATGCCATCAAAAAGGCTTAACACTCTCATCGGTCATCACCACCCATGAATTCTAAAACGTCGTTCAAACCGCATTTTAATGTTTCTAAAATGCGGTTTAAATTTTCGATTTTAATGAAATCCGCATTGTTATTGCAAAGATCGGATATTGTCGACGGGCGTATTCCCGTGCGCTTTGCAAGCTCCGACTGCGTCATATTTTTGCGCTCCAAAATTGAGCGCAGCTTTATGTTTATCATAAAAACCTCCGATTTATTTTGTTTGCGTTGTGCAACAAAATCCGTTATTCACTTCGTAAAAAAAATAAATCGAATCAGTAATTTGTGATTATAAGCTCTTTAAATTTCCCGCTTGAAAGATTATTATTACGCTCCACGAGCGCAATATTAAAATCTTTATACAAATCCCTCACAAAATCGTCATCGTTATAAGACAGCAAGAATTTACCTTCGATCGTCGACAAAGTGTCACGCAGTCGAATATGATCCGATTCCGTAAACTTGATGTCGTAGTATTTCTCGGTGGTATGATATGGCGGGTCGCAGTAGAAAAACGCTGTTGGTCTATCGTAAACTTTGATCAGATTTTCAAAGTCCTTATGCTCTATCACTACCGCCGACGACAGTAAACGCCGCTGAACATCCGTAAAATATTCGACTGCGTTTGAAAGATTTTTAGCGCTGCAGCCGTATGATTGCATATCCGCGCCGAACGATAGTTTCATTCGCAGAAAATACCTCGCGGCACGCTGGATATCGGTAAATCCGCGCACATCCGTTTGTGCGCGAACGTCCTCAAAAAATTCGCGCGAGTTGCAATAGCCGTCGAGTTCCCGCTGAAGCTCGCCCGCGTGATACTTTATACACCGCATTAAATTGACAAGTTCGCCGTCCGCATCGTTGTAAACCTCTAAATTTGCGTGCTTGTCCTTATAAAACAGCAACCAACCCGCGCCGCCAAAGACCTCGATATAACGCTCAAATGACGCACTTTCGGGAAAGTGCTCGCATATCGTTTTCCTTAAAATTTTTTTACCGCCTATTCTCGTAATTGGACTATTCAAAAAATCACTCCTTATAAAAATATAAGCGGGGCTTTACGCCCCGCCAAAAATTATCTAATGTAAGATCCTTAACGTTGACCGCCGCGACAACGACATTGCCGTAGCAGATAACGGCGCGGTCGCCGACAAGCTCGGTGACGACGTGCGGACGATTAGAAACAAAGGAAGCGAGATAGCCGCCGTTATAAGTCTTTGCGCCGCTCTTTACCATAACAGACGAGCCGACTTTGATTTCTCCGGCAGATTTCTTCTTTTCTTCCTCCGTGATACGACGGTTAAGCTCGTCCATAATTTCATAGGGGTCGTAACCCGCAACGGCGAGATCGTGATAACGCTGTTCGCCGTTGCCCCAGCGTCCCTCCCAAATTTCGTCGATAATCTCATCGGTGGATTTAAGCGTGGGTTTGGTGTACGTCTTACCGTGATTTTTGTACCACGTTTCCGTCTCCTGCGGATAGTTTACGAAGCAAATGTCGCTGTCGATTTGCATACCCGCCGAGTATTTCAAGCCGTTCTGCCACATTTTCTGTCCGTAGTGATACGAACTTTCCGAAACCCAATGTGCCAGCCAGATGTCGCAGTGCTGCATAATCCGCGATTTTTCAAGATATCTTTCCATCCACGACGGATTTGCGTAAATTCCCGAAGGATAGCCGAGCCGTTGAACCTCGTCAATAAACGCGATTGCGATGTCCGTAGCGATCTTTTTGCCCTTGTTGGCAATCTGCATTTCCTCCGCGTCAAAGAACACGGGGTACTTCGGGAGCGGATATTTCTTGATTTGCTCAACGATGAACTGCGCTTCCTTTTTCGCTTCCTCTACGCTCGTCGCGCAAGAGTAGTGATAAAATCCGTAGTCGATATCCTGAGCAATACAGCCGTTTACGTGACGGTTCAACAAATCGTCAACAAATTGCTTATGCGATGAAGTTCCCGTAACGCTTGCTCGGATAATCGCAAACTCGTTGCCGTCCGCTTTCAGTTTTGCGTAATCAAGTCCGTGCTGGCAGAAGCTGATGTCTACTCCTTTGATGTTAAGTGCCATAATTATTCTCCTTTCTCGCTGTTCCCGCCGTCGGCTAATCCCTCGCCGAGAACATACCCGACAACTGCCGCGCCGCTCAAAATAGCGCCGCTGATTTTGTCCGCTGTCTCTTGCTGTCCGCCGAAAATGACGACCATTCCTGCGACAAATCCCGCTAGAGATACCCACAGCTTACGGCTAGTAAGTTTTCGTTTCCAGTCAATTTTCATAAAAACCTCCTTTCAATTCCTCATGTGATACTCTTCCGGATCGTTCATACGATTTGAAATTTCCTTGATTTGCTATTAAACATCCGGAATTCCCAAAAGCGATATCATCGCGCAGATTGTTGTACTGTTCATTTCATCACCTCATTTCCACGCTGATAATGTGGTCGTTGATACGCTCAATAACGAAAAACGTTTTGTGGCACTCCCAATTGTCGGTTTTTGTGGCAATGCCGCCCGAGCCGCATTTCGCGAAGCCGCCCGCTTCACACGTTCCGTCGTCGCGCAACGGCAAAACTCCGACCATTCCCACGCAACTCCATTCGGGACGGTCTTTGCGGTCAATATAATATTGCGTACTGTCGTATTCGGGTTTTCTATTTTGTGCTGTTCGATATGCGAACCTACTTTTACGGTAGTTACGGTGCCGTTTTGATTATGAACCTCGTTGTAATCATCGACTTCAACGTCTTGATATACAAATCCGTTGAATTCGTCACGCTTCCAGCGACCTATCCAGTCGTCGTCATTATTGCCTATGACCGACGGATTTCCCGATGTTATACCTACTATGTAATCGTTCGGTTCGGCTTTGTACAGTTTTCCGTCCTTTACCGTAACTAAATATCCGCGCCTGTCCTCGCCGCTTTCGTTATCGTCGAACCACGGCTTAATAAACTCGGCATAGTCCGCGCCCGATGTGGAATACTCGCCTTTTGCGTGCGTGGAACCCGTAAGGTCAACTCTGAACACATTCGCCAACGTTGCGCCCTCGCGACCGTATTCGGCGTATGTTTGAGTAGACGGACAATCCGCCATGTTTATGTTTGCCGAGCTCTGCCCATATCCAATGGTGAGCAGCGAGTTATTTTTTACTTCATTAAGAAAACCTATAACCGTTTCCGCGTCGTGACCCGTCATCGTGCGGTTTCCCGCGGCGAACGAGGAATGATGGCTCGCTTGTGTGGCGTATCCTTGCGAACAAGCCGATTTAGCGTTTGCGGTGCAGTATAAATTTCTTGTATGAGAAGCGTCGCCGTTAGACGTGCAATGAGACCCCAGCGCAAAAGCGGACTCCCCAAGCGCGGACGCTTGATAGCCGATCGCGCAGGAATAATCTCCGTTTGCAGTCGCATTGAAGCCTTCGGCGTAGGACGTTATTCCGCTTGCGACAGCGCCGTGTCCGCTTGCGTGGGAACCGTAACCCAAGCTGTCGTCAACCGTGCACTGATATCCTTGCGCGGTCGAGGAATGTCCCTGCGCTTTACTTTCTTCTCCGATAGCGCACGCGCGGTCACCCGTAGCTTCACAGCGCAATCCAAACGCTTGCGATTTATCTCCGCTTGCCGTGCACGTTTGTCCGCAGGCTATTGACCCCTCGCCAATATCCGAATTTACTTTACGTCCAATTGAAAACGAACCTGTACCCGTCGGGTTGTTTTTATCCATTTTTCCCGATATGTCCACAACGGTATCGGTAAATTGAGCGTCTGCCGGAACGTCCTTTCCTACGGTGTGTCCGTTTACCGTGCCGGAGTTGCCGCCGTTTGCCTCTGCTGTTATTGTGATGTCTTTTGTGCCATCGAACGCAACTCCGTTAATATTTCGCGCCGTTTTCAGCTTGTCCGCCGTGCCCGCGTTCCCCGAAACAGAAGTCTGCGAGGGGTGCACATGGTCTTCCCGCGCATACTTTTCGGACGTGCCGACCGCCGCCGTACCGTTTGCTTTTGGCGCGGTCGTAGCAGCCGTGTATTTCGTGTCCGTAAATTTTGCGTTCGCGGGAACGTCCGACTCCACCGTGTGACCGTTTACCGTATCGGAGTCGCCGCCGTCAGCGGGGAGCGCCGTCGGTATTTCGGACTTGTCCGCTTTTGAGACAAGTTTTTCATCGGTATACGCTTTCGCCGCTGCGAGATTTGCCGTGTCTTGACTGTCTACGTAGCCCTTTGTAACATCGCTTACGCCGCCACCGCCGCTTGACGGTGACGGCTGTCTAAAATTTGGCGCGGCGTAGTCGGTGCCCGTGCACTGCGCTCTGCCGCTGCCCAGCAAATAGACTTTTCCGCGCGCGTCAAGCAGCACCTCTCCGCCGCCGGCGGGTATCTCGATAACGTTGTCCGCGTCCGCGGTAACGCCCGGAAACGCGCTCGCGTAAATTGTGCCGTCGCCGAGGTTTTTTATCGCGACATTCTGACCGCCGAGATCTTTCACGCATACCTCCGCGCCGTTTAATTCCACTCTTTGTATTTGCGCCATAGTTTACCTCCTAAACTTCGTCCTCCGCCGGTACAGACCCCGGCGTTAATTCTTTTTCAACCTTTGTCACGGTTCGATCGACCTTTTGTTTGGGTAAATAGTCGTTCGTTATTCCCATTGCGAACTGCGCTTCGATAGGCGACGCGAACTGAATAATGTATGAATCGCTGGAAACAACAGTGCCGTTATTAAACTCAAAAACCGCTTTTGCTGATATATGTCCAAAATCTCCCTCGGTACCGTAATATGTAACACTGCCCAGCATCGCTCTGCCGTTGTCCGGTACAGCGTTTAAATTGTCGCCCCAGACTCGGTGCACCTTATATCCTGTTCTTCCGTCGCCAATTTCCCAATAAAGACCCCACACCACAGACTCCAAGTCACCATTTTTATCATACACATACGATATCAGCCTGCTGTATGTTCTAATTCCGTTAATATATCCCTGACATATCACGGGATTTTGCGGTCTGCCGCCGTATAAGATCGGACTTGTCTCAAACGGTAAAACCGTGTAGTCGTATTTTAAATACTCCGACGTGTACTGCGATACTATTATCGCGGTTTTTATTTTGACGCCTTTGCGCCCCGGCTTTTGCGACTGCGGGATCGGCGGCACGTAAAACAAGCGATTTTCATCCGCCTGAGCGGCGATATAATCGTCGTCATCGCCAAGCGACGCGCTGTTCATTTCAATTGTGTTTGTTTCCGCAATGTCTCTGTAAACAATTGTTGTCTGCCCAACATTTGTAATTGTCTGCCGCCCGCCGTATTCCCATGTGCTGTGAGTAATAAACCCGATAAGGTCGTTGTTTTTATTGGTGCCGTTTATAACTCCTCCACGCAGTCTGATAACGTCGCCCGCGTCGAGAGAGGGATCGTTTTTTATAACGCTTCGGAACGCGTAAAAATACGCCGTGGAAAGCTGTTCCAAAATGTCGTCTAAAATATCTTCAAGCGGTTTGCTTGAACCTTCGATCAAAGGATTTTTCTCAAGAGCGATCGTTATGTTCGCGTCGTCAATAAGCTCGGCGGAACTGCGGGTGACAAGCTTATCATCCGCGCCCTCCATCGACACGCCTACGATATGTATTCGGTCGTCGGCAAATTTTATCTCGTCGTATCGCTGATCGCCGTCGATATCCCTTACCGCAATTATCGTACCCAAGGAGTGATCGTCTTTTAGCCATTCCCATTTTGACATTATCGGCACGAACTCCAAATAATTTTGACGGTTGATGCGCCCGAAGCATCCCATTATCTGAGCTATCCACATAATTCCGTCCCACGCCGTCTCGATCTGCGGGCTGTCGAAATTCAACGGGATATTGCCGTTGGGCAGCTGTGAAAGGTCTTGTGAAAATCCGCATGTACTGTATGCAGCTAAAAGCCTCGCCGCCGCTGTTGCTGTTTTGTCTTTGAGAGCCGCACGCTGAGAATCTCGAATCACGTACCCAAATGACAACATACCGTCGTGCGCCACGACGCTTATGCAGTTATCAACGCGAGTGAGCGCATTGGAATCAACGAAAAACGCCCCCATTGGTATTCGCTCGTAGCTCTCGTTTTCAAGCTTGAGATGAATATATATCGAGACCCTCGCGCCCGCGTAACGGTGCAGATCGGTGCTGTCATCTATCAACGTGAGCCTTGCCGTTTTTGTGGGCACAGCGCCGACGTCTATTATGTTTTCGCCCGCTCCGCCCGACATCATCTGCGATTCAATTACGATTCCGTCTTTTATTTTATCATCATAAAAAATCGCTTGTTTATTGTTTGCGTAACGCACCCGCACCTCGGCTTTCCATTCTTGAAAATCCTTTTCAATCGCTTTTTTATAGGCTTCGCTTACGTTATACACCTTTGACGCCTCCTTAAAACTCTATCAGATTTACCTCAAGCCGCCAGCGGCTTGCATTTTCGCTTACGACCTTATAACCCTCCCAATTTTTGTCGCCCGCGTAACAGGTGATCGTTTTATAGGAGCCGCAGAAAAACGTTACGCTGAAGCTCGGAGCGTCGATTGCCGACATTATGTCGGCGAACTCTTTAAGCGTGAGTCCATCGAGCTTCAGCATGATTTTGTTTTTGTTTATTCGGCGAACATCGCGGATAGTTACTCCTGTTTCCGTTGTTCCCGCGCCGCTGCCGTCCACGTCGATTATCGTGCCTTTGTATGTAGTGATATTTCCCGGAAGAGCCATTCCGTTGATTTTTATTACGCTCATTTCATTCTCCTTTATAGTTGGATAAGCTGCGGTCACCGCGGTCGTAAGTCATATACGCTTTTAAGCCGCTCGGTATGGTGACTTTTTCTTCCGTTTCGTCGTTAATATTAAGAACTACGGTTGTTTCGGCGTTTGGCAGCTTTCTCCAATCCGGAGTAACAAACGGATCTACTCTTTGCAATGGAAGATTGTTCGCCTCCATAAAATCATCAATGTTTGTTAGCTGATCCTTTTTAAAGTCCGACGATTCCGAAGCGCTGTGAATATAATCCAAAACCCCGTCAACCCACGCTTTCCCGGAATCGCTGCCGCTTTGGTAGAATTCGCTTATGTCGGGAAAAAGAGCCTTTCCGTCAAAGGTTTCCGCATCTTCAAGTACTCCGGCAACACCGTCCATAAATCCGCTCGTTCCGTCCTCACCCAGCTCCGTCAAGGATTGAACGACCTCCGCCCGCTCAGCAGACCAGTCGCCGTAGGTTTTATCCTTTGATGAAAGCGACCTGTAAAGTGCTTTCGCTGCCTCCAATAAATACTCTTCATGCAGATCCGATGCCATTTGCGACAAGCTGTTGACATATTCTTGACTGTTATCGCCGCCTTGCTTTGCCCCCTTATAAGCATCGTAATATTTTTTCAAGCGTTCCTTCTTATTGTCGTCGGCGCTGAAAATTGCGCTGTTTCTAACAAAATCATCAAATACGGAATCCTCGGTGAATTCATAATGCGCCTTGCCCCACGCGTCAAGGATCTTCATTTCGTATTGCAAAGACTCTGCTTTCTTTTTGTTCGTACTTTCATTGATTTTTTCAATTAATTTTTGACGTTTCTGTTCTATTTCTTCTTCGGACGCTCCATCTGCTTTCATTTCAAGAAGTATGCTTGACATTTGTTGAAAAGCCGCCTCTTCGACTTTACTTTGAGATTCTTCAGATTTTTCACGCGCTTTCTTAATTTCGTCCAACAAAACGTCGTAGCTGTCGTAGGTATAAGCGCGGGAAACAAGCCGCTCCCACGCCGCGCTCTGTTCTACATCGCCTTGTGTGGCTGTCAGTTTTGCAAGCTCGTCGTACAAATGCTTGATATTTTCGATTTCACTTTCGACCAGTCCGCGATTTTCCTCAGCCGCAGCTTGCGTTATCGAATGTATCTGTGCACGAATCATTTCAATTTTTCCCGAAATGCTGTTGTCCAGATTGTCAATACCGTCCAATATGGCTTGTTCTTCAGCGTCGATGTCTCCGTCCGACCCGAACAATGTCTTTAAAGCCGTGGTATCATTTGTCGAGTGAGTCAAATCCAATGCCGCGTCAATGTACTCGTCGACTTGCTTGGTAAACTCGTCCAAGTCATCGGCGGAACTGCTGAATTTAAGCGCTTCCGTCGTATCTCCTATTGCTTTTGATAAATTCACGAAATTATCGCGTGACGTTTTTATTTTATCTTGGTTTTGCGAAAAAGCGTCGGCAATCCTGTTCATATCCGAATCTATCGGCGATACAAGTTCGTCGATCTCCTCAAGCGATATGGAAATATCTCCGAAATGCGACGCTATCTCTTGACGTTTCAGTTCTTCGTTCAGTGCGATTATTCCGACCACAAGCCCTGTGACCCCAATAACCGCTGCCGCCACGGGGTGCGCCATAATTATCCTAATAAGATCGCCAAAGCCTCTTGCAAATGTGCTCACGCCGCCTGCAATACCTTTAACCGCTTTGTAAGCCAAAATCGCGGTGAGAATATCCATAAGCGTGTCAACAATACCGCCCGCGCTGATCTTATCGTTGTCCTTAATAAAACCGAAAAACTTACCGACACCCTTTATGATACCCTCGACAGCTTTAGTGAGCGGGTGCCGCTTAAATGCGAGATAAATTTCGTTGATAACATCACGGTATTTCCCCGCGGCTTTTTTGGCGGTTTTGGTATCGGCTTCCAGATTTACGCCAAGTAAATTCGAGGTATCAATGCCCGCGTCGGTTGTTTGTTCGCTGTCATCGTCGGATTTTGCTCCGCTGATAATGTGTAGCTCATCGAAGCCCGCAATAAGATTGTTGAGCTTCTTTCTGGATTTGTCCGCCGCCTTTCCCATTGACGTGACTTCGTCCGTGACCGCCTCGGCGTTTTGGACAGCAGACGCGTTTTCCGCATTACCGTTGCCGCCGAAAAACAGCTCGTTCAAGAACGACACCGCCTCGTTTGCGAACTCCAAGGCGGGTGTTAACGTATTCATTATCAAGCCGCCGAAATTTGTTATAAACTCGTTCCAGCGTTCCGAAAGAAGCCGCGTTTGGTTTGCCCAGCCATCGGAAGTCTTTGCAAAATCGCCCTGTGCCATAGACGTTTGCTCCAAAAAGTATTTATACCGCACAAGCAGCTGCTCATTAGCGCTCATTTCCTCATAGGTTTTTGAAAACCCCTGTGCCATTGCGTATGCGGACAAATTGGTCTGAGTCATAACAACGCCGATAGCTTTAAGCGGCTCGGTTTCGCCCGTTATCAGCGCTCGCCCGATCGTGTCGACCTCGCTTTGCGTTTTATTATAAAAGGACATAATATCCGACAGCCGTCCCGTGAGTGTTACCGCCATATCCGAAGCCGCGTCCGTTGCTACTCCCATACCCTTTGCCATTGCCATATAGGTTGAACCCATATTCTTTGCGGTAAGCTCCGAAATGCCGTAGGTGTCGAGCGCGGTGTCGGCAAACTGCTCCATTTTCCACGACATATCGCCGAACGCAGTGTCAACCACGTTCTGCGCTTCGTCGAGGTCGGACGCGGCGGTCACGGCTCTTTTACTGAAATCCACAAGCTCCTTAACACCGAACGCGACGCCAATTGCCGTGCCGATACTCTTTATTTTGTTTTCGATTGCCGAAATGCCGTTATCGATCGGTGTCGAGTTTATCGACGTATCTATGCGTATCGAGCCGTCATAGCTTCCCGCCATGATTCATCTCCTTTTATTTTTTGCATAACAAAAGCACCTTGCGAGAGCAAGGTGCTGATTATTAGTGATTTGTTTTAATTGACTTTCAAAATATTATCCGTCAGTATATGATAAATTTCAAATACTTTCTGGATTTCTTCATCAGACAATTTTCTGCTTTCGGTAACTATTGGGTTAAGCAGTGACTGCATATCTTTAACGGATTTTTCAATCTCTTGAATTGCGCCACTCCATATAGTCAACATAGTACGGAGAACATCCTTTTCAGATTTATCAAGTTGGTTATCTGTCATATACAAATCATATGTAACTTGTATATCGTAACTTGATTTAATATAATTGATACCGGCAGTGCAAGCTTCACTATTGCTTTTTTAACAAATAACCCAAGTCATATTTAACAGCTTTCCCATTCTTAATATCGCCGAGAAATGTGTCGATTTCTTTTGCAATTTTATCGTAATCGCGTTTATAATCATACATCATTTCATGAATACGAATGGTATCTTTTGCAAGCCGTTCAACATCATCAAGCGATACGCCCCACTCGTCCACCTCGCTTATTTCCGCTTCCCTTGATTCCCAATACTCGGACTGTTCTTTCTCGTGCTGTTCTCTTGCGTATGAGGCAATCTGTTTTTGACGCTGTTCCTCATTCCTACAAGCTGTGAGCGTTAAAGCCACTGTCGCACAAAGTATAACGGAAAGAAATTTCTTCATAAAGTTTTACCTCCATAGTTTTCTTCCATTATACACCAAACCCGGAAATTTGTCAACACAGTTCACTTTCAAACTCGGCAATCTTCGCGAGATCGCCGTCGGACAGCTGCTGTTTAATTCGGTATTTCGCTTGAAGCTCCGCATAGTGTTTCCGCTGAGAATCGCTGAGCTGTGACAAGTCTATCGCGCGTATGCCGATAATATCCGACAGCGAACACCCGCCCAGATCGCTCAGCATTGCCAAAAAAGCAAACCAGTGCATACGTTCCCGTGTAAGATCAATGCCATACCGTGCGCGAAACGCCGAGTATATAAAACGGTTGTCCTGCTCGAAATCAAACGTCGGAGGTTTACCATCGGGAACGCTTTCGTTACTCGGCTGACCTCCGCTCATAAACCACCTCAAACCCTTGGAAGCAAGCTGAAAATCGGACGGCGCTCCCGCTCCGTAAAGCAGCCGCACCGCTGTCATCATCTTTTCCGGCTCTGCCAGATTAACATCGTTCAGCGCCTCGGAAATTTGTATGCCTATGCGAAAATCCGTTCGTATCAAATAGCCCTCGTATTCGTCGGGAAATCCATCCAAAATAACGTTAAGCATTGCCCATTCTCCTCGCGCTGTACTTGTTCATTTTTTCTTGCCGCCGCTTCGCTTCTTCCTCAAAATAGGGCGTGAGCGCGTCGAAAAACTGCATATGCATTTCCACGGACGGCAGAATGTCGCCGTAAACTTTTCGGCACGTGCCCTCGCCGAAAACCTTGTCGACAGCGTCGCGCATATAAATGTTAAGCTCGCGTTCGGCGGCGATCATTTCGTCAACGCTTTCAGCGTCGGACTTTCCTTTGAGCTTTTCCGCAAGATCTTTTGTAAATTTCACTCGGTCGGTCTCAAATTGTTTTATCATCGCGTAAAAATTATACGGTAAATTCAGGTCGTCGAAATCGAGTTCCAAAATTTCGCCTTTGTCGTTTACTTCAATGCGCTTTACATTGCGCTGTATACGTATTCTGTCCATAAATAATCTCCTTTAAATCAAAATATTTATCCCGCCGTTTGGCGGGATAACATTACTTGATCAACTTTTTGCCGTGCTTGTTTCACCGTCGGGAGTAAATGTGACCTTGCCGTTTACGATAGTTGCTTTTCCGGTCACGGGATCGCCGCGATAGTTGTAGGTATACCCTATACTCAGCGGGTCGGGCGCGGAACCGCCGAAGCTATCAATTTGAATTGATACGTCCTGACGCTCGGCGGGGTAAGAGCCGTCCGACTGTTTGTCGAAAACGTCCACATTTAAAATTTGTCCGTAAGCGTCCGACAAAATCTTTCTGTGTCGGCGGATATCGTTGATGTACTCGTATGCGGGATCCGTTTTTGAAACGGATTTAGACACCGCCATAGACGGCTGATATCCCGTAATATCTGTTTCGGCGGTATCTTGAGTAACGTCCTGCACGGTCGTGGTCTGCGGATTCATCTGCGCGGTAAGTTCACTCGCGAACTTGCCTTCGCGTACCCAAGTGGGCGCCGCCGCCGTTCCCGTGTTCAAAAACGTATAATACTCACTTCGTTTTGCCTTGTTTTCGTTTGAAACTGCCATTAAAACTCCTCCTTGTTTTAAATGTTCGGCGGTCGATATGCATTTTCTTCAAAAACGCATATCGGCTTTCCCGCCTCACTCCGTATAATATTCAAGGGCGAACGACCCCTGAAAAACCGCGCCGTCTTTGTCCTCCGAGATCAGCGTGCAGGTGTCGGCGCGTGAAATTTTCTGCACGTTATAATTCTTGATCTCGGGCAAATTTTCGGGAGCGATAAGCCACTCCGCAACGCCGTCGATAAGCTGCTGAGCGGCGAGCTTGCCCGCGGTATCGATCTCGAGCGAACGGTATATCAGCGCGAACGGATACTGCATATCGCAGCTGCCGTCGCAATATTCCTTGATCACCAGCTCGCCCTTGGTGTTTAAAACGCTGATGGAACGCTTTTTTGCGTCCATTCCCGCAAAGCCTATCGCCGTAACGCCGCTTTCTTTCAGCAGCGGACAGCTTTTCAGCCTGCGTAAAATTGCCTCGGTAAAATCCATTATCGCCCTCCCGAAATTCTTCTTACTTCCATCAGCCACGACCGTTTATTTACGGCTTTTGATGCTTCAAACCATTTCGCGCACGCCAAAGGGTGACGTGATTTCGAAAATCGAATGTTTACTCCGTAATACAATTTCTTTGCATACGGCGCTGTATATTCGATCTCGCCGCTGCCGATACGCGTGCCGAGAATGCCCGATTTTGCGAGTATTCCCGTGCGCATCGGAACATACTTGTCGGTATCTTTCAGCACCTGACTGTCGAGATATTTCTGCGCCCGCACGATATTTTGTGGTATCCTGTTTCGATCGTTCCATTGAAAACTTGCGTTAAAATCAATCATTTACAAGTCACTTCCCAATGCGGCAAACCGCCGAAATCGAACGTTTTCACGGAAATAATTCGGAACGTCTCCGCTGTTGCGGTTAGCTCCGCGAAATTATCCGCCGCGCCAACGTCGCCCACAGCGATAATATCTCCCGCAGCCAAAGTCCAATGCTCGGATTTTTCCTCGCTTTTTTCAAATTCAAGCGGCGTTAAAAAAACTTTTTTATGCGGCTCAAAAGGAATTATAACAAGTAAATTATCCGCGTTTTTATCGCCCTCGGCGTTTTTTTCCGCGCCGCGTATTTTTTCGATATGCACGCCGTTCAGCAGGTGAGGGAAAAGTGTTTTTTTGAAATCGACCTCGGCGGAATTGTAAACCGTGATTATCCCGGTGAATTTCATTTCCGACCAACTCCTCTGTAAAGCCATTCGGTGGGCAGCCACACTCGGCACGCCGCCCACGCGAACGACGTTTCGGACGTGTTTTCGGAATTCGCGTAAGTCACGCTCCAGCTGCCCACGCTCTCCGACTGTTTGATTTGCCCGTTGCTTGCCGCCGCGGAAAGGGTATCGCATAATTCACAGCAGCATCGTTTTACGCGTTCGTCGTCGGCGTGCTCCGCTGCCCGTCCGAACGTTAATTTGTTGATATAAGCGGAGGCTTTCGGAGCGAGCTGTTGAAATTCTTCCTCGTTCAGATCGCCACCGACGCTTTTGTAAAATTCATAGTCCGCGAAGATCATCATTCCGCAACGCTCACTCTCATAGCTTCAAGCTGTTTGTCTTCAACCCAGATATCGTGGAATTTGCGGAACTCAATAGTCCACGCGTCCGCGCCCTGAGTGGTATCAGGGTCGAAAATCTTCACGCCGTCCGTTTTGGAAACGGCGATCGGCGCATTTCTCGGGCAGAGGATCCAGTTGATCAGCTTTGCGTCATCAGCCTTAGTAAAGCCAAAAGCGTCGCTGCCGCTGTTAAACGTATATGCCGAATACATTCTCGCGCTGGGAACGCGAACTATCGGGATCCCGTTAAGCGTTTTAACGGAAAGATCTATGCCGCCCTGACGGAAAGTGCCGACGTTAATTTGACGCTGAAGCTTATCGGTGCTGTCAAGAATATCCGCGATGATGTAAGGCATAATGAGCACCAGATCAGCCGCGCCGCATTTGTCCTGAACATCGGTAATATCGTTTTTTATTGTGCTTAATATCGTAGAAGCAACGGGCTTGTAGCTTTTGCCGTGTCCCGCGTCGGAAATCAACTTATACAGCTTACTGTAACGATACGCGTCAACTTCGGGGATAACGTTCTCGGTCTGGAACGCACTCATAGCGGCAGTCGCGTTTGCTATAAATCCGCTTTCGTCCACGTCAACTCTGTCAAGCAAGAACTGAATTCCTCTGTCCATTGCCATTGTTTTGGTCTCATAGCTGAGGGATACTTTGCCGCGCGGATAACCGTTGCTGCGGTCATAGTCTCCCAGACCGTCGGTAGACAGCACGGGGATTTTGATGTCTCTTCCGCCGCTGTACTTTACCTGTTTTGCGTTCGCTTCCATCCAGCCCGAGGTCGAGCCTTCGATAAGCTGCCGATCGCAAGCCTGCTGAAATAATGTTACCGTTTCGATATTGTTTGCCATTATACTGTTACCTCCCATAATCAGTCGTTTTTCAACCCGAAGCCGCCGAATATCTGCGCTTCGAGATTATTCGCGTCCGCGGACGCGCTGCTTTGAGTGCTGCCCATAAAAAGTCCGGGCTTTTCCGCGGCAAACACGTCCGGCTCGGACTTTTTGAGTCCTTCGAGATACTCCTTGCCGCCGACGAACGCGCCGTTTTCGTACTTAAAGCCTTTCGCCTTAAATTCCTCCAGCACGGAATTTTTCACGCGTTCCGAGGCAAACTTGTACTCGCCGAACAGCTTCTCGGCGGCGTGGTCGGTCTCCTGCGCCGCGAGCTTCGCGGCAAGCTCCTCGGTGTCGGTTTTGTACTTTGTGTTCAGCTCCTCAAGCTGTTTTGTAAGCTCCTCTGACTTATTGTCCGCCTTGAGTTTTTCAAGGTCTTTGTCGCGTTCCGCGAGCTGTTTTGTCAGCTCGTCGAGTTTTGTTTTCTGTGCCGCGAAGTCCGCTGCGGCAACAAATTCTTTTGCTCCGACCTCTTTGATCTGCGCGGTCTGGTCTGCCGTAAGCTCGATGCCAAGCTTTTTTAGCAGCGATAAAAGTTTTTCCATATCAATTCCTCCTAAATTCAATTTTGAGTATAATAAACGCGCCCCTCATCGGAGCGCGATTTATTTATGATGTTGTCGCTTTTGACAAGCGATAACAAATGATTTAAAATCGCCGCGTGGAGATAAATCCCGAAAAGGTAGCGAGTTGTAACAGCTCATGATCGTACCCACAGAGCAGGCAACGAGCGCGGCGAGCTGGGTTTTGAAATATTTGTTATGTTTCAAAATATACATCCTTTCATTTGGGGCAGAAAAAAGCGCCTTGCACGCGAATGCAAAACGCTTTTTATGCTCCACAATCTACCATATATCCAAGTATATTTTCGCAAAGTCTTCCAGTGGGATTTACAGTTGTATGCCCATCTGCTTCTCCAAGTCCGTGCATTTGAAAATAATCAGTAACCTTATCATCTACTTCAAGTACCTGATCATCTGTAAGTTCACCATCAATATCAAAATCAAAATGGATTTTGTCAAGTATCTTACGATGTTCGGATAACCATTCAAATTTCACTATTTTATCACCCCGTATTTCTTTTTTAGCTTTGTAGAAGTTTGCCAAACAGTAATTAACTCACCTGTATCCGGATTGACTTGTACTCTAGCGCTTGCACCAATATATTCTTGGCTTCTCCTTCCTTTGGAATCCACCTTAATTTTACCATAATCAAGCGTATTTGTCAAGGCATCGACTATATCTTTTTGTGAAACTTTTCGGGATATACTCTGCCCTACAAAATGATCGCTAACATAGGTAACTTGTAATCCGTTTGAGGCGGTTAAACCCACCAGTGTCTGCATTTGTTTCCACACCTTTGTTGCATAAGATGATTTGCCCGCCAAACGTCTGCCATATTCCGTAACAAATATTCTCTCATATTCGGTAAAGGAATTGGCACGTCGGGCGAAATCCTCATATATATCTTCCATTCTGCGAAGCCTAATACTTGCGACTGTATAGTTTTCGACATCTCCCATAGAGTCCGCGGCAATACAGCGATTTTTTTGCTTACGCATAGCGCGCTCCATTTTTCGCATTTGCTGTTGAGCTTTGTACGCCGTGTACTGCTTACCCTCGTAGGTAAACGGCGGCGGGTCGAGCGCCGCGAGCTGCTCCTCGGTGTAGGACGGTTTTGTAACGCCCATAATTATCGGGTACGCCGAGTGCCGACAGTTGTAGTCGTTGATCAGCGGCAGCACTATCGTTTCGTATTGCGAATTCGGATATTGCCGCCCTTGGTAAATCGCGTGCGACGGTCGAGCACCGACGTGAGCGGATATCTCCCAGCCGTCCGCGCCAAACTCGGCGGCGTTCTGCTCGGAGATCTTCTGCGTGATCTGTGAAACGCTTGTCATCAGAGCGCGGCGAACCGCGACTTCTATTCTATCGGAACGCCCCGAAGCGTAACAAACCGTCCGCAATCCGCTGTCCGCCAGAGCATTGCACGCTTGCCGGATTGCGGTGTTGTAGTCGGTAACACCCGTTGCGACTTTCATCTGCGCCATATCCATTTGCTTACGCAGAAAATCCGTAAGCGAGGAATACTCGACCTGTCCGTTCGCGTCAATCTCCGCAAATCCGAGCGTTCCCGTGAGATTTTTGCAAGCGCCGTTAGTCTGTTTGATTTGCGCCGCCATCAACTTTTGGAGCTGCTCGTTGTCCTTTAGCGGTATCGCTGAGCCGTCGTTTCCGGTCAGCATACGCGCGTCAAATTCATTCGATTTCTCCGCTGCGTCAAGAATAAGATTTCGGATTTCGTCCTCGGAAACGCTGTTGATTTTAGCAATCTTTTCGGTAATTTCTTTGGTCGACATACCCAGTTCCCGCGCACGGTACATCTGATACTCCGCAGTATCGGTAATTTTTGCCGCGCCCGCGATCCTCCGCGCAATGTCGTGAAGAACAAACTCGGACAATTCCTCGTAAATATTCGTAAGCGGCTTGGGGAGATTTTGAAGCTGCTTGGGAGTCAGCATTACTCATCATCTCCAAACACAGCAGTCATTTCCGGCAACACTGATTTTGCTTTGTCGAGTGGTACGCCGAAATACCAAGCGTTGAAATCCTCGGGTTTGAGCAGCCCCGCTTAAACCATCTGAAAACGCCGATTAAACTCCGTTCCCGTATCCTCGAAAACGCTGTCTCCAAACTCTATGGCAGGCTCGCCGTCGGCAATGTCAAAGCCGTAAAATCGCGACAAATTCGCAGTAATTTTCGCGAGAGTTTCAAGCGCGGGTCTTAACTGCCGTTGGAGCTGCGAAACGGTATTGTATGTAGTTCTGTCCTCGGAAAGCACCTGCGTTGCCGTCACCAAGCCCTTTTGCGAATCGAAAGTAAAAGTACCGCTCGAAACGCCGATCTGAACCTCGTACAAGCGAAGTTCGGTATTTATAGCCGCCTTGTGAGCCTCCTCGCGAATTTGCGGCGCATAAGCCATTATCTGATTGTCAAGCGTAGTGTTAAAGTCACCTTCAACGGTAACAAAATAATCATCGGTGATGCCGTCTTTACCACGAAAAATATCTCCGCTGCCAAAAACTTTCGCAGACATTTTTTTGAATTCCGCGATATATTCGGAGTGCGCGTAATCAATATCGTGAAGCGTTCCGACGGAGTTTGCAAAAATAGATATCGGCAGTTCGCTGTCGAGATCAATATTATTCGCGTAGGGCGTTCTGAATGTCGCGATCATTGGAATATCCGATGGTATTTTCCCCTCGGGTAAAAGCGTTTCCCAACGCGGTATCTCCGTCAGTTCCACGCGCTGCCTAGTACCGTACAAATACGCAGAATTATGTACATAATGCGCTTCTCCGTCAAATCGGTGATGTTCGCGGCGCTCATAAATTTTACCTTTGTAACGTATACGCTCAAAAAATATTCCCTCGGTGACATGACCGTTTTCGTCAAACATCATCGGAAGAAAATCCCGCGATGTTCCCACATCGAAAAACACCTCGCCGGAGCGCGTTATGTACGGCTTTATAACCGTGTATCCACCGACAAGCGTAAGCTGCACGATCCTGTCTAAATTCGGCAAAAGGTTTTTCTGCGCGTAAACGTTCAATCGCTCATCGGCGAGTTCGTATTTTATTTCGCTCGTTACCAATTGTGCTAGATACGCTGTGGAAATATACGCGGTCGGCAAAGGCTTAAAATTTTTATGCGTGGCTTGTCTCGGCAAATTGCCGCCGAAAATATTCCACCATTCTCTAGTTTTAGCTTGCATTACAGAACTCACTGCCGTCTCGATTTGTGAAATATCCGCAATTTCATCCACATTGTCACCGCCTTTTTTAAAACCGCTAAAACGATTTTTTAAATATTTTAAAATTTGCATTATTTATCACTCCTAATAAGCTGCGGAATGTACCGCTCAAACGAGTACTCGAACGCGTCAAGCGTATCAATATCCGAAGTTCCGTCGTCGAGCCGAACCTCTTTTCCGATAATTTTATCGTCCCACACTGCGCCTTGGAACGCGTCAATTAGTGTTTGACACTCACCGGAGAGCATAAAAAATCTTCCGCCGCCCATAAGCATCGTTGTTGCGCGTATACGGTCGTTGATCTCACGCTTCAGCGAATTTTTAACGATAACTCCGATCGGGCGAAGCGCCTGCCGCAAGCCCGCTATAAGCGTTTGCTCCGCGCTGTCGGCGTAGAGCGCGGAAATTGTTCCGTATTTATCTTTTATCTCTACACAGAAGTCGTAAACGCGCTTGTACAGTGTTTGCGGGGTCATGTCTGCGGCGGGAATGCGCTCGGTTTTAAGAGCGTATAATTTACGCATATCGTGCGTTGTCCCGGAGCAGACAAGCGCGTGTTGGGAACCGTTGCCGCCGAAATCCAAACCGATATTTATATAATCAAAATGCGGAATATCTTTCGCGAAAAAGACTGTCGGAGAATCCGAAAAAACCTTGTATATAGCGCCGTTCGCGACTACCCACTTGCCCAAAATAAAACGGTCGTAGTAAACGCCCGTGTATTCCTTTTTTAGGCTTTGAACGTAATCTGCGGGGAGCGTGGTGTTATCATCAATATGGAAAAACATTCGGAATAAGTCGTCCGAAAGTTTTTCGTTTTTAAGATATTCCGTCATCAGCCAATGCGTCGGAACATCAGGGTTTGTCGTAGCGATAAGTTTCGCGCCGGGTGCGGACAAACGCGACAGCAGCATAATAAAAAAATCTTTCGGGAACAGCGTCAGCTCGTCGCAGTACGCGCCGCCTAGAGTGATACCGCGAATTTTGCCCTCGCTGCGCTGATCGTTCGCGCCCTCCAGCATTATTTTTCGACCAAACAGAACGCCCTCCTTTTTGGAGAGCGAAAATTTAAAATTCTTTTTACCAATCAATTCCTGAAGCGGAAACAAACAATTTCTTTTCAAGGTTTGAAGCGACTTCGCGCACATCATATATAAATAATCTTTTGGGCGCGACGCCACCCAAATTGCCCACAAAATAAGCGAAATCCACGTTTTCCCCGAACGCACCGAACCCTCAAGGACGTTCAGCCGCTTTAATTTATTGTTTTTAAAAACGTGGATAAGCTCATTCTGCTTTGCCGTAAACGCAATTTTATCCATTTTTCAAAGCCTCCATAATTTCCTCGATTTTACCCTCGCCATCGCCGGAAGCAACGCCCGTCTTAGAATAATTCTCGGATTTTTTATTAATAAGATAAAATTCGATTGCCGCTTGTGACGGCGCGATGTGCTTTTCTAAGGTTTCCACGGTTTTAATGCCGTTTACAAATTTTGTTTTATGCTCTACAATCGTGTAACCCGTTGCCGCTCTGATCAGCGCCTGTTCCACTTCGGCGGTAAGAAGTTCGGAGTTTTCCGAAAGAAGTTCCGCGATACCGCCGTGCCGTGTCTTGATTTCGGATATCTTTTTGGCACGCTTCGCGGGATTTTCGGTAGACAAATAAGCCTCGACAAGCTGCTGCACAGCGGAGGTCGAGGTGGAATTATTAAGTTTTTCGTGTTCCGCGATCGCCGTGCCGAGCGCCGCGATACTTTTCTTTTTTCGGCTCACATCATCACCTCATTTTCGGATATGCCTTTTTAAGCGTTATACACCCTTTTTAGAGCGCCGTTTTATAAAAACAGGGGAAACTATATCTCGAAAGTCTGACAGCCCTTAAATCGCAAATTTCGGCTCGTTTTTTCAAGGGTACAGCTCCGCCCTTTGCGCACATATAAATATGGGCGTACGCTTTAATATTTTTTTGCCGCTGCGGAGCGTATCACGCGTTGACGGGCGGAGCGTCAAATTCCACCGAGAAAACAATTCTGTGTTTTTCGCCGTAGATAGTAACGTCCGCCGTGGCGCGTTTGCCGCGCCGATTAAATTTAATTATCTCGTGTTCAAGATTTTTTAAGAACCCGCTTGTAATATGCAGAACATTATCCAAAATATATCCGCGAGAAATTCCAATACAGTCGCCGCCGTTGCAAAGCCGCCGAATATAATCGTCCTCGTCGGGCGGCAGCGGAAGCTCGCTAACAAATCGGAGAGCACCTCCGCACTTCATCACGCTGTGCCATACCCACGGCTGCAATTCGGGAATATCCACGAAAATATATCCCGTGAAGATTATCCGCTCGACATATTGCCAATGTCCACGCCGCCGCTCGGCTTTTAATTGCCGCGGACAATACGCGGATATATTTTTTTGCCGAAGTTCCTCGATTATCGACAACTCGCGCCCGCTTTGAACGAAAAGCACATACAGCATTATTCCACGTCCTTTCGGGCGGCTATAAATTGCACCAATTGCTTATACAGCTCCGGAGCTTCTTTCGCCATAGCGTCGAAAATTTCTTCTTTGAAGCTCTCGAACGCTACGTCCTTAAGATTTTTGACTTTGGCGTCGTTCTCGTTTTTGTAAGCGATTGCGCGTATCAAACCTGCGCATCGGTCAATCAGCTTAAGCGGATCCGAATTTTTTAAATCGTCCTCGCTAAGCTCCCGAACCGCTGTCAAAACCTTATGCGACACAAGCCGCGCGATCCCCTCGGTGGTATCAAGCTGCGGATATTTAGCCATTTCCTCGGTGAGTGTTCGCATATTCTCGCTTGCCAGCCGCAAATCCTGCACCGTGGCGTTAAGCCCTTGAGCGTATCTGCAAACCGCCGCCTCGGAAAGCGTAATGTTTGCAGTATCCCGAACGAAATTGCATACATCTCGGTAGGTATAATTGCCGAGTATCATTTCCTCGACCGCGCTTTTAATGTCAGTCGGCAGTGCGTCGATCTTGCTGTGTTTACGGTTGCTCATACATTCACCGCCTTATGCAGGGATCGTTGACTTTGCCATTTAAAAATGCAATGCCTTTTGCCGTGAGCTTTGCCTCAAGTTTATACATTTCCGCGTCGGCAAGGTCGGCGATCTCGGCATGTCCTTCGACGGTGCGGAGCTTTATGTAACCGCTCTCGTTAAGGTAATTTATACAGTCGGAAATTTCGGCGGCGCTCATTTCCGCACCCAATCCGTACTCCAGATCGCCGACTTTTATATACCTCTCACGGAGAGCGTTCACTGCCCGCAGCACTCGCGCGTTGTTGTCAAGAAATTTTTCGCGCCGAACTCTTTCAAAATCCAATTTAATCACCCCGATTTATGTTGTCGATTTTAGTTTCAAGCCGTGACATTGTGCGGATAAAATCCGCGTTGCGAACCGTATTTTCCTTTAAAAAATCTATGTTGCTCTCAATTTTTTCAATAGATTTTTTTAGCTCGTTTAATTCGGTCTTGCTCGCGTATTTGTCATCCGCGTTTTCGATTTTTTCTTTAAGCTCACGCAGCTCATCTTTGGAAGCGAGGCTGTCGAGCTTGTCAAAACTGCGCTTTAAGAAAAACGTAATTATGCCGATAGCGGTCGTTAAAATCAAGTTGTAAATTGTACTGAAATCCATATAATCACCGCCGTTTTTTATTTTGCAAATTCATAATACCATGAAAAATCTAATTTGTACAACGTGATAATGTGCGTGATATTACGCACGATTTTACGGCACAAAAAAAGAGCCGCGCAATGCGGCTCAAAAATTATTTTGTCGAAAGCTTTCGTACATCGGACACAGTGATCTCCAAATCGCGCGCGATCTGTTCATTGTTATCTCCCTTTTGTTTGCGGCGGCGAATATAGTCTGCAAGCTCGGGCGTAGGTATAAGCGACCGGGCTTTGGGTATCCATATTCTGTCGCCGCCGTAAACATCCATAAGAGCGCGGTAATTATCCATACCGATAATTTCAACGACTGCCTGCTGTTCCTCGTTCAAGTGCGACAACAACACCAAATCAGACATCGGCATTTTTCTCACCCCGTTTCATTTTGCGCTCCTCAGAGCGAATTATCCTTTTCAACATTTCTATTATCTGTGCGCCCTCATCGCGCGTTACCTTATAGAAAATATCTCCGTCCGTTTTTATGCTCCTATTGGTAACTTTGCAAATGAGACCGCGCAAACGTTCGCGCACCTCGACTTCCGACGGTGACAATTTCGCCAATTTATACGCCAGACTAAAGCAGAATTTCTTCTGCTCTCCGGTTATAAATTCATGTTCCGAGGGCTTTGGCGGACACACATTGTTTTGATAGTCAATCAGCCGCGCGATAATAAAATCCGCTTGCTTTTCGGTAAGTTCCGAAATATGATCTTTTCGCGACCACTGTTTTATCCACAAGTGCAGATCATCATCGTTCCCGCGCTCACGGTCGAGAAGTCCGCATTTTGCGCCCAGAGCGTATATCCGTTGTATTTGTTTTCCCGTTGCCATTTTACGTCACCGCGATTTTGGTGGAGCTGTCCACCGAAACGCCGAGGTTTATGCTCTTGATAATACACTCTTTATCCTCGCCGGACATCTCCGCTATGCGGCAGAGCGTCTGCCAGATAACCGCCTCGGCATACATATACGCGTAATCTCCCGCGTCCTCCTCGGAAAGTCCGCCTATTTTCATCAGGTTATCGCGGTCTGTCTCGAATTTTGCGCCCTTGAGTTTTTTCGCGAGCGCCGTCTTTGCTTTGTCGTCGCAAGGCAGCTGCGATATTACGTCCTGCGGCGTGGATTTGATATAGTCTCCCGTAAAGATACCGATAAGCATACGCTCGATCTCTTTGCTTTGCGGCTTTATCTCGCGCTTTATTTCCTCTTTAAAAATATCTTTAAAAACATTTTCACCAAGCGCCTCGGAAAGATAATTCGGCGCGGTGATCTCAAGCGATTGCGCCTCGGTGTAAGTCACGGCAGCTTGACTTCCCACGTCGGCGTATGTACGGGATTTGTATTTGGTGTCGATAACGTCCTCGCTGCCGCGCTCCAAAAAGTATGCCTCAAGCTCCTTTTTGCGCTCGGTGAGCTTGGCTATCTGCGCTTTAACGGCACTTAATTCGCGCACTTTTTCGGTAATTTCGTCCATTAATCGCACACCTCCTTGTAGAGCCGTGCCGCACAAATCGGACAAACAAAAACATCGCTGAATTGCTTGACGTTTTCCACACTGCCGCAAAAACGGCAAGTGTCGACGTGCTTGGTAACAATCAGTTTACCGTCTGCCGCCGTTAGATCTACCGCAGTTCCCGCGTCGATATCCAAATGCGCGGCAATGTCTTTTGGGATCGTTATCCCGCGTGCTTTGGACAACTTTTTGAATTTTACCATACAAAAACCTCCTGCATTAATTATTAAACGAATTTTGCGAAGCAAAATTTGAGGGTTGAAACGCTTCGCGTTTCAATTCGCCTGCTCTGCGTTTTTACGGGCTTGCAACCGTTATCCGAGATAGCCGCATTAGGCGGGGGAAAAGCTTCCCCCCATTACATTATATTTCGCATCGTGCAAGTCCGAGAATAACCATTCCGTCCTTGCAATACTGAGGATCGTCCAAAATGTAAGTTATTTTGAATAATATACATTCTCCTGAATATCTGCCCTCGTTAGATGTGCGGCAAAATCTTTTGTATTCATCTTCGGAGCCGAATATATAATCAAACGGCGCAAATTCGTTTACCGCAAGGATATCTCCCGCTTGATACGGACGGTCTTTTTTGCGTACTTCAAACGGCTTTGTGCCGTCTGCTAACGCCGCAAAATATTCCGGGCGGCATTTTACTTCATGTATCATTAGAACCCTCCTGCACAATATCCAACCCGTCAACGGCATAGCCGCCACGGTAACCCTCGAGCAGAACAACAAGCGTTCCGCTGCACTCCCAAGGATCCGAACGCACCGTTCAAACCTTGCCTTTGTTTTTTTCGCTTACAAAATATTTATCGTTCATAACAACCTTGTCGCCAATTTTGAGCATAGTTTTATCCTCCTAAACATCTAACAATTCATTCATTTCCTCAAACCCGCGCCATGCTTCGCGTTTCCGTCTGCTCACCCCGCGAAATTCAACCGGATAACACCGTTCCAAAACGCGGTCGTAAATTCTTGCGCACCGAATGTCCTCCGCGTGCTTGAACGCGTCCAGCGGCAAATTTGACGTATATATTACAGGCTTGTTGCTCCTATACCGCGCGTCGCATACCGCGTAAATTCGTTCAAAGCCGTAATCCGTGGAGCGTTCCGCGCCGAGATCGTCAAGTATCAGCAAATCTATTTCGTTCATTCGCCGGATAATTTCGTCCGTGCCGTCGATGAGCGTTACCAGAGAGGTCATCACCACCGAATAATTTTGCTCCAGCATCGCGTTTGCGACACACGCAGCCGCGAACGTCTTTCCCGTACCGACGCCGCCAAAAAGCAGCAGCCCACGATTGTCTTTGAGCATTTGCGGAAATTTCTCAACGTAACGTTCGCATATTTTAAAGCTTCGCGCATTGTCGCCGCCCTTATCAGCACCGAGAAATGTACATTTTGACAGCTTGTTTCCCATCATAGACAGACGGCGAAGCTCCGCTGTCTTAAACGCCCTCTCGATCTCTTTGCGCTGGCGCTTTTCTTCCGCGTCCGCGCGTTTCATACAATCACACCACACTGAATAAACGATTTCCTCGCCGTCAACCACCGTGCGGCATTGCTTCGGAGTGTTGCATTTTCCGCAAAAAATCAGTCCGTCTTTGGTGTAATCGCCGCCGCTCGGCGGAGCTTTTGCCGCAAGAGCGTTAAAAAGCATTTTTGCCAAATTATTAGCTTTATCCATACTCGTCAAACGGATTTCCGCTTATGGGAGCTGACGGCGCGGCGGAGATCGGCGAATAATTCCCCTCGATCACCTTCAGCGCGTTGGTCGGGACAAGCAGCCAATCAAGCGACGCGTGCCATTTTCGGGAGTTGTCGCCGCCCAGAAAACGGCTTTGCGCGGCTTTTCGGAACAGCTCGTCAAGATCGTAGCCGTCTTTTAAAAGCCGCGAAATTGCGCGTTTTCGCTTGTCGGTGAGCCTTGTCGCGGGCGGAAGATTTTTGCAGACAGCGTTATATGTTTCCAGAACGGCTTTGTAATCCACCGCTACCGACGGCGTTTTAAGTTCTTTTAAAAAGCGTTTCAGCTCGCCGAACTGCTCCGTGGTAAGCTCAAGATCGAGCACGGCGTCATGTTCAAGATCACACAGCTTAAATTTTCCCATAAAATCCTCTCCTTTCCTTAATTTTCAACTCGCTCACTCTGCCTTATACGCGGACTTGTGACCGCCGTTGGTGGCATTAAGCGGAGCGGCTGACCGCCCCGAATATTTATTTGTACAGTTCTTTTTTTATTGTACGAACTTTATCCGTTTGCCGATTTTGTATAATCATTTCCTTGTCGGCGTCCTTGATCACGAGCCAATTCTCACAATTCAGCCGAGCGGATTTCATCAACATTTTTTGTCGGCGTGTGGGATTTTTACCGTGTTTCATTTTCCGCGCACCGCCTTTTCCATGCCCTTGAGATCAAGGTGCATCATCTTTGCCATTTTGACTAACCCGTTGAAATCGTATGCGCCCATATCGTAGGCGTTTCCAAAAAGCCGCACTGCACCGCGCACGCCCTCGTCGGTCTGCGAGATCTTATGTAAAAACGTCAGCTCGCTCTTTTTGCCATGAAGCACGGGGATAAGCATTTCAATGTCCGCTTTCTGCACATCAAGCGTGCGGAGCTGCTGCCGCTGCCATGCGCGGTTGTTTACCTGTCGATACTGTTCGCGGGAACGTCCCTCAATCTTCTCGCGTATACCGTTGTTGCCGACCAACGCCACGCCCAGCGTCTGCCCACGCTCCGAAAAATAATCCGCGAACGCGCGGAGCGTTTCTATGCTTCCGTATGTGAGCAATTGTGCCTCGTCTACCGCGATCACCATACCGTCGTGGAGCTTTGCCGCTATCGTCATCCATAAATCGTCGCGGCTTTGGGAGATCGGCAATCCCATCTCCAGAGCCAGCATTTTAAGTACCGCTTTTGTGGATTTGGTGCAAGGGTTTGTTGTTATCATTACGCTGTTCATCGGATTATCTGCGACATACTTTCGGAGCGCTTTGGTTTTGCCTATACCCGCGTCGCCTGCCACAAACGCGAACCCGCCCTTGATTTTCACGTTTTCGAGCGTCTTGTAAACGACCTCGGATATCGTTGTCGGTGCGTATTCAATCTCCTCATACGTTTCCGCCGCTTTGGATTTGGTGTCAAAATATGCCTCTAGTTTTTTAAACTGCTTCGTCACATCGCCGTTATAGGTTTCCGAGCGGAGCTGTGAGATGATCGAGGACGATACGCCGATCTGCACTCCTGCTTTTTTCTCCGAGCCAAGCTTCGCGGCAAGCTCCTCAAACTGTTTTATCAGCTTTTCTTGTTTTTCCGTCATATTATTTTCCTTTCTGCAATCGAGCCGCCAAATTCATGTGCTCTAGCATTATCTTTATTTCAGTGATATTGCTAAGCTCGGGATTTTCTTCCAATCGCTCCTCTGAAAATATGGGAGTAAATGTTGTGGGCGGATCGGGCTTAAATTGTTTCTTACCTTCAAGCCCCTTCTTAACCATAAGTGCCAGAATATCTATCTGCTTATCCGGGTCGAGCGAGTCCGTTATACCTTTCGCAAACTGCTTAACAACGCACTTGTTTTCGTTAATGACGCGCTCAGCGTTCGCAATATCGTCCTTGTTGTCGGTAAGGTACGGGATCATTAGTTCATTGGCAAGTTCCCAAGTCCATAAATACTTGTCGGTTTCCATATTGTAAACACGTACCGACAGCGGGTTTGCGGGGTCGTACCGCACATACACACTCTCTCCGATATGGAGTATCGTTTCCTTGCCGTAATACCACACCTTTTCGCCCGAGATAGTCACAAACACACCGTTACGCCCGATTTTCTGCGGACGGCTCACGCGTTTCAGAAGCATATCCAGATTAGGTTCGTCGCATTTTCGGAACGTCGTTTCTTTTATACTTTCGTTCCATACCTCAATGCGCCGCATACCTTTGTAGCGCGTTTCCTTGCCGCCGTAAAAGTCAACGTTGTAATCACCCTCGATGAAAACGTCCAATGCTGCGGCGATCTGCAGATCTGTCGGGAGCTGTCCCGACTTCAAGATCCATTTCAGACTTTCTTTGCGCTCGACCACCGTGCCGCCGCAGAACGTTTCTATCGACCGTGAAAAGTGGTTTTTAAACGTGTAAAACGTTCGCTCTATGGGCTTCGCCTTTGCATTTCTTACGATAGCATTGTGCATTTCAATGTCCAAAAAACTGAGGATAGTCGGCGGCAGCGGGTCTTTGTTCCAGTCCTTTTTACGGCGGTGTCCTCGACCGCCGATATCCGAAACGAGGAACTCCGAACCGTTATCCACATAGATCGCGCGAGGCACTCCGAATTTTAAAATGCCTTTCCGAAGTGCTAACAGCGTGCTGTCGGAACACGGGTTTTCCGTCAAGTTCCAGCCAACCATAACGCCGCTTTTCGCGTCCGTGAACGCTGTAAGATACACACGGTTCGGCTTGCCGTTCTCGCCCGCCGTGAAGAAATCGAAAGTGTGGTTGTCCGCAATCCAAACATCGTTGGCGCGGAGATCGTCGTACATACGCTCTATGTACGGTAAACATTTATCTGCAAACATTTTATCTCCCTCTCTCATAAACATCACAAGCGCGTAGGGGAGAGCCTCCGCCTTGCGTCGGAACGTCCGTTCCGATGGCATGTCTCCCGCCGCTTCGGGGTAGTATGTTCTCACCCACGTTTGCAGGAGAGCGTAGCAGCGGCTGATCGGCAGCTTGTTATCGTGCAGATACAAGCTGTAAAACGCATTGAGCATATAATCCGGAGCGTCCGTTTTGCCCTTGTTATGACCGCCTTGATGATCTACAAGACCGTCGATATTACCGTCCTTATACGCTTTGTACTTCCGGTACAAAATATCGGGCGATATGCTGATCTCCGGGTAGTGCAGCTTGATCGCCGCGCAGAATAGCTCATCAACCCTGCATTTGCCCAGTTCCGCACCCTTCGCCGCACGAGCCGCCTGCCATTGCTTTATGATTTCGCACCATAATCCGACATCGCGCCGCTGCCCGCCGTCAAGGCCTTGCAGCGTGAGTTGACGAGGATCGGGCTTCGGTACGGGCTTTGTCGGTATGGGCACGGGTGCCAGCCCCAGCTTGCCGCGCTGTTTGTTTTCCCACTTGATTTGAAGCTTTTCGGGGAGCGTGGAAAGTGGAAAAACATACTCGGTGCGGTTGTTTGCCGCGCTGTCCTTTTCGATATGTTCCAGCTTGCCGCTTTGGGCGAGTTGTTGTACATACCTAAGGCTACATCCTTTAAGCTCTGCGACCTCAGCCGTAGTCAAATACTCCAAAAAAATCTCTCCTTTCGCTAAAATTTTTCAAAAACCTCTTGACAAATGTCCTCGGCTCTGGTATACTTATTACAGAGCCTTTTGTTCATTTTCCAAGAAATCTTGAACGTCATGCAGAAGCGACTGAGCTGTGGAAATGAGCTGTCGTTTCTGCGAAGGCTCTATTTTTTTGTCCTTTCTGTCCTCGCGGAGCAAACGGTACAGATCATCGAACCACGCCACAAGATAGTCGCACGTTTTCTCCGTGAATTCTTGCATTGTCATAATTTCACCCCTTTTCGCGACCTGCCATCATCGGCGCGGGTAGGTCATTTCCCGCGGACGGACAGTTAAGCTGTCCGTTTCGGCTATTTGATTGCGTCAAGAATAATCTCGCGGTTTTGCTTAATGATATCGAAAAAAGTGCCGATAAAGTCGCACATTTGTTCCTCGTTGACGTTATCCAAATTAACATCGTAGGAAAACGCGACCGCGTGAACAAGCTCGTGTGTAACGATTTTCTCCATCAGCCCCATAGGAAGATCGCCGTCTATGTAGATTTCACATTCACGCATAAGCGTCACGCCGTATAGCGACGGTACGCCGTCCTCGTCGGTAAGCTCGTCGTGGGTTTGCGATACAAAATGTACTTTCCATTTAAATCCGTTGATGTATACAGTTATCATTGTTTCTCCTCTCTTTTAGTCTGTCAACCTCCGCGCACATCTCGTCGACAAGCTGTGACGCGTTATCCAAGCTTTTCCGTATCGACCTCAAACCGCCAATTAAATCCTGCTCGTACGGCTCGTTTTCAATCATGTGTATGTACATATTATCTTCGAACCACTCAAACGCTCTCGCGCAGAAATCCCACTCAGCTTCCTCGCGGTCTACAAAGTAGTGTCCCGCGCACACGCCGTTTCCGTCATCGTCGATCTGCCACACGACATAAGGGCTTGGAGCTGTTGCAGACTTGCCCATAGCGTACCCGTTCGCAATCGCGATGATCACATATCCTTGAATTGTAACTCCGATATTCATAACCTGTCCTTTCTATCCGGCATATAAGCCACAATCAAATTTTCTCTCCCTATCCGCTTAAGCCGCTCCACAGTCTTTTTGCGCTCGGCTTTTACCTGCTCGGGCGTCTTAAAAAACGGGCACTTGTTACCGCCGTAGCTGCTCGTCAGCTTCCGGCAGTGTCCGCCCATGCAAGCGAAGCACTCGTCCACGCTGCATAAAGGATCTATAGTTGCCATACTCTCACCTCGTTTCCCGTACTTTTAGATTTTGCATTCGATTGCCAAGCCGTAAATGTCAATTATATTTCCACGCAGTCACGTGGATCGCAAAGCATATCGGCGTAAGTCAAGCCGTCCGATTGATAAATAACATCATAAATAGAAATAACGTGTGGATGCCGGCGTGCACGCTTTCGCTCCTGCCTTACCGTGTCACGCATGGAGCTGTAAGCTATTACCGAGAACTTGTATTTGTGCAGCTCTTTTCTCTTAAACCAGACTTGAACTGCATGAAGATATCCGAATATTATAATGTCGTACCAATCGTCCTCACGCAAGCGACGGCTGTTTAGAAACGAATACACCAACTTATGATGTTTCTCCGCAAACGCTCTTTCTTCGTCTGTTAAAGCGGTTTTCGCCGTTCTGTTGTAGTGTCCGCCGCATTGAATAAACTTTGATGGAAAACCAAGCTTTACAAGCTTCACCGCAACTTCAGGAGAAGGCTTTACATCGCCGTGTTCATATCTGTGAATCGCGCTTTTACATACCCCAAGCTGTTCTCCCAAAGCCTTTTGGATAAGCCCTTGTTTTTCGCGCCATTCCTTTAACACACTCGGAAAATCCTTTGTATCGGTCATAGCGTCCTCCTATTCCACGAACGTCCGCTTGACGTAATCAAATACCCCAAAAAATTCGCCGTTGACGTAAACATTTCCGACGGTATCGTTGTCGGGCGCGATCTCAAGCTCCCTCACTTTAACGCCCAGCGCCGCGAGAGCGGCGGTCACAATGGGCTTTTTGTCCTTTATTTTCATGATATCTCCCTCCCTATCATCTCATCGGTAGAGCAGTGGAACACGTCCGCCGTCGCAACCACAACTCTGAGCGGCGGTATCTTGTACCCCGTCTCATAGCTTTGGACACTCTGCTGCGTAATGCCTATGCGCTGCGCGAGATCTGTTTGCGTCATACGGCGTTCCTCGCGCTTGCGCCGTAAAATTGCGCCGAATTCCATTTTAAAACCTCCCTTTTAAAGCTCTGAAAAGCTTTTTTAACCGTTGATCTCCGCGAACAAGCTCGCAATCTCGCTATTCAACTCCGCAATTTCCTCCGCGCGTTCCGTCGTGTAAGGCTTTGTGGGGGTAAGCTCATCTTCGCCGAGCTCCAACTCATCAAAATCCATAAGTCAATCCTCCTTGATATCGTCCAACGAGATTTGCAAGCTGACTGTCCGCGTGCGTCTTGTTATACCGAGCCGTGTCTGTGCGTAGCGACAGACTGCCATTTGAGATATCTTTACACCGTTATCGTTCAAAAAATCGGCGATACCTTTTTGAGAATACTCGCCGCATCGTAACATTTCATCTACCTGCGCTCTCAGTCCCTTATCCAGTTCCTCTATAACGCAAGTCTGGGATTTCTTACGATATTTTGAGAGGTCAGATTCAGACCCGGAAATTGATGTAGTGCTTGTTTGTGTGTCGATGATGGGTATGATCTGTTTCATAACCTCACTGACCACCGCCGTCGCCGTTCGCGCGATGATCTCCTCGACATTCCCGACGTAGCCGCCGTTGTGTCTAATCTGCGGTAAAACCTCATCGAAAACCCACCGCTCGAACTCCTCCGCTTTGGGCAGCTTTGAGCTGACTAATAAGGCGGTAGAGGTTACCCTCACTGATATACTTGATTTCGGTTATCTGTTGAGTGGTTACTCCGTGTTGATTAGTGGTGTAGGAGACCCCGTCGCGTTTCACGACCCCCTCTGCCTTACAATGCTTTATTATAGCATCGCGAGGGTTACTGTATCCTAAAATTTTGGCGCATTGGATAGCAGGAAAATACTCTTTCCCGTCGATCAGCATAACCCCAAGCTCGCCAAACTCCTAGTTGCTGAAAACCTTTAATTCGTTCATAGAAAAACCTCCTAACTGTTGATTTTCACCGCCCTTGTGGTATAATGTGGCAAGAGGGGAGGTGACGAATTTGAAACTTTCAAGTGAATTCTTGGAAAACGCTTTAGGCAAAGCCAATGAAGGATTAAAGGGTTACATGGAACAAACTAAAGGAAATCCGCCTGATAATACTTATGTTTGCTCTATAATTGTTTCAATTGCTTATAGTCTAATTTTGGAATACCATGCCTCATTAAAAAAGGAATTGAAAAAATCCAACATCAACATAGGGGATTTGGAATTTGACAAACCGTTTTAAACTAGCCCTTTTTAGTGACCTCTTCAAGACAGCCTTGTAAGGTATTGGCAAAATTCTTAATTTTTTGCTCCGCAGTTTCCGCCTGCGGAGCGTTTTCTTTGCGTTGTTTAACAGCTTCGTTCATCTTTTTGATGGTGGAAATTATCTCACGATTGTGCCTAATTGTTTCGGCGATGTCATCACTTGTTTGATCGTGCGCGTCTCCAAAAAACAAATTGGTATTTTTGTTCTTCGATAGCTCCGTCAAGAGCGGCGGCAGTTCGTGATTTTCTTCCGCGTTCTCCATGCCGCCAAGCGTATCTAAAAGCTCGGCAAGCTCCTTCGGACTGCCATTAATTGTAATTTTCATAAAATTCCTCCTGTTGTCTTGAAATTTCTCCCTCCTTGTGTTATAATAGGAGATGGATTACTGTATCTTGCTATACCCCTTTAGGGGTTACTTATATTACGCTTGATTTAAATCAAGTTGTCAATAGACTTGCTTGAAAATAATTAAGTAATTCTATACAAATTTTTATGGAGGTTTTTATGGAAAATAGCGAACTTATACTAAATTTCATTGAAAAGCAGAACGTAAGCTGTTATAAAGTTGCCCAGTCTACTGGAATTTCAGAAAGTACATTTAGCAAATGGAAAGTAAAGCCAACCTCGAAGGTGGATTTATCCATTGTGCAAAAAATCGCTAGACATTTCAATACAACAATAGATATTATGCTTGATTATAATCAACCCCAAAGGTGCACATCTTCCTTATCTAATGATGAATTGGAATTGTTTTGCTCATTCAACAAGCTAAGCGAAAGAGATAAAGGAAAGGTTATGGAACGAGCTGAAATCCTCGCCGAGCTAGCCGCCGAGCGAGCGGCGGCACAGGCAAAAAATCGACAAAGCCCACCGCCGTTGCCTCCGATGAGCTGCCACCGGAACCAACGACACACTCAATTGCCTACTACGGCTACCCCGCAAGTGCCGGAACAGGCCGAAAAGATTGATGTAGTCGAAACGCCCGAAGTTCTCCGCGCCGATTTTGCTATTCCAATCGAGGGTAACAGCATGGAGCCGGACTTCTCAAGCGGCGATATTGTGCTGGTGGAATCCTGCCCGTGCGTTTCCCGCGGCGAAATTGGCATTTTCGTATTGGACGGCGACGCTTTTATTAAGGAGTTCGGCGGCGATTGCTTGATCTCCCATAACGAAACATACGATCCGATCATGCTAAAAGAATACGAAAGCGCTGTATGTATGGGACGAGTTCTCGGCAAAGCGGAGATCATAAAGTAGCTTTTAAATAGCTCTATAGCGCGATAAAATTATCCCGACAGTGTAAACCAGTCGGGATTTTCTGCTTAAAAACGGAAGAGCGGCGGGCACTTCGGTGATGATAATCGGCGTGCTTGGTTAAAATGTGTTCGAAAATCGTCATTTTGATATCGCACAGGACAAAAAAATGAGCAGATTTTCTGCCGCTCAAAAATATATTTAAATAAGTGTAAAAAATTGCACAAATTTTCAACCGTTGTTAATAACTTTCTCTTACATTTTTGTGTCAAAAAACAGGTTTCTCGATAAGGCTTTTTTTGTTTCTCGTGTTTCTTGCTAAAATATAACAAATATGTAAATAAATTACAGCATTTTTTCAAGTCTTTATTTTGTTTAAAACGCATAACACCGCCATTTGAACGAAATTTAAATGCTCTAAAACGTTTTTTAAAAAGTCCAGCTAAAATTACTATCACTCAAAAAATTGACAAAAAAACGCTTGAAAAGTTTTGACAAACCTTTCGGGCGATCCTTTTATAAAATTCCATGCTTTTGCAAGAAAATTTGGCACAGTTGAGCCAAAACCAGACGTTTTTCAGATATTTTTCGAATTTTTACGGCTTATTTTGTTTTTTGTGTTTTACTTGTCAAATAACATTGACGATGAAAACTGTCCGCAAACTATTGAATATAAATACGCTTTGGCTTCTGTTCCCGACGGATTTGAAATGATAGAAACGGATTCATCTACAATGGACGTTTACACGTTATACAGGAACAAGCAAACAGAGCAGGAAATTACTTTTCATCAAATTGTCAAATCATATTATAATCCGCATGTAAATACCGAACATTACCAAATGGAGGAAATAACCATAAACGGAAAAACGGGACTGTACGTTTATTCTTGCGATGAAGGATACTTAAACTTAAGTTCAGCCTTGATATTGGATAACGAAGATTATATATTAGAAATTGTGGCAGATTTCAACAAATCGGAGATGCTAAAATTAGCCAATTTTAACAAAGCTTGATTTTTTTTAATTTTTTTGTTACTCCAATTTGCCAAAAAAAAAGATGTGTATAATAGAGGGACAAAAACCTCTAACAATCAAGAAAGGAGGGTTACCAATGCAGTTTAAAAAAATTTTGGTTTCGCTTGGAGTGTTGTTGTGCTTTTGTACGAGCTTTAGTGCTGTTGCGTATGCCGATATGACCACGCCATTTCCCGATTATGGGATTTCGGTTTTATATGAAATTGCTAACACCCCGAAATCTACACTGAGTATTGATAATGGAACGGCACATTGCTTGAGTTCGACTGCGGGCATTAATACAGCCAACATTAAGGTTACACAAACCTTGCAAAAACAGGGTTTCTTGTGGATATGGACTAATGTTAAGGGCGCAAGCTGGAGCAAACAGGTTACCGGCGATACGATTCGCCTATCCAATACCAAAAGCGGTCTTGGCAGCGGTAAATATCGTGTGAAATCTGTATTTACCTTAACAGACAGGAACGGCGAGAACGAAACTATCACAATTTACAGCAACGAAATAAAAGTACCATAACTGAAAATTGTGGGGAATTGCTGTCGATATTTCTTATTAAAGAAAGGAGCGATTGGATTTTACAGATTATTGTAGCATTGGAGGTTTGGACTGAATATCGCCAAACTTCACAATACACTTGACTTCTCTGTCAAGATGTGGTATAATTAATTTATGGAGGAATGTAATTATGAAAATTATTAAGAAAATTACTGCTGTTGTTCTTGCAGCGGCAACGGTGGGTACACTTTCTATAACGGCGATGGCGTATTACTCTTCTGACTCTCGAGATATTGATCCGTATGGTACATTGAACGGTGATACCACTGTAACTTATACTTCGGGTTACGTTTATTTTACTGCAAAGTCCTCGGCAACCCAAACTACGCCGCTTATTGTGACGGGGATTAAAGTGACAAATACTTCTACCGGTTCAGTGGTTTACAATCGTTTAGATAATGTAAACGACCGTGTTAGCAAGCCAAATACAGAATTAGTTATATGTGAAAGCCCAGGCTATAAAAACAGTGATAATTATACTGCACTTTCAATACATGAAGCATACGAATATGGCGGGAAAAGATTAGCACGCTTTTATACCTTAGTCAATAGTTAAATGTTATGCATAGCAAAGTCATTTAGGCTTTGTTCTGCAATTATAAAATGACACAATGAGAAAGTTATGAAAAAATCAACGGCTTTACTTCTGACATTATGCTTAACGCTTTGCGGCTGCAAAAATTCCGATAACCTTTCCGAACCGCCAAGCTCCGTAGCCGAAATATCCGACCCGTTCGGCGAAATATCCAACGGCGATAATTCTTTAAGCAGCACCGACAACGAGACCTCATCGTCTCAAGGCGAAAGCGAAATTGACGAGGACGAAGAAATTCAGAAAAACCAACAAAGATTAAACGAGGCGGCAAGTCAGATACAACAACTTGCCACCGATGTTTATATTGAGAAAGCGGAATGGGTTGATGATGAAACGCTTAAACTGCCGTTGAAGTTGACGGGCAAAGGCAATCCCGAATTGAAGTTCTGCCCGCTGGTTTTTTGCGACGGAAAGTTGGCGCAGACTTCATTGGACGGGGAAAATTTCGGTTATTCAGAATGCAGGATAAACTTTATCGAGATTTCGGATGACGCTCCCTTTGACTGCGTAACGCATGAGATATACGTCAAACCCGTTTTCGACAGCAGTCTTACAAGTCATTATTTCGCGCTTGGTTATATCGCAAATCCCGATGAGCGTCCGGACGATTATTGGATGGTTTCGGGAATGTTGGTGCAAAGTCACGCTATCTGGAGCACTAAACTAAATATCGACAAAGAAACGGAGTTGGATATTGACGGTCGCAAGTCGATTTATGCCGAGGGGGGCAATATCCTAAAAGCTGATTCCGCCGTTCCTCTTACCGATGAACTAAAAGCAAAGTATCAATTGAATGAAGATTCTGCGTATTATATAGATCTTGACAACCCCGCAAATTCGCAGACGCTCTCTCAAGACGGTAAACATCAATATAACATTATGCTCGCTAACGGCGCGGACAAAGCGAAATTCTCTGTCGTTGCCGCTACAACGCGAGCACAGAGACTTCCATATAGAGTTACATTTTTTGTAAATCACAAGCCCGTTAAAATCAACGGAGGTTACGATTATCTCGGGTTCACGCTCGAAGGCGGAAAGATATCCGCAACGGAGGTTGAGATTAACGGACTTAAAGACAAGGACATCGTTTATGCCGTGTTCTGCCCTATGCCCGAAGCACCTACCTACCGCGAGTGGTTCGAAATTACAAATGTGTACATTGTTGAGGAACACATCTAATTGCAAAAGTATACTTTCGGATTGGATAAATCAAGTAATTATTTTGCTAATTTTCTCTTAAAAAAGTCTTGACAATTTCATATAATTATGGTATAATATACAAAGAGATCGATCTCAATATTTTTTTAATGGAGGTTTATTATTATGAAAATCATCAAGAAAATTACTGCCGGTGTTCTTGCAGCGGCAACGGTGGGTACACTGTCTATGACGGCAATGGCGTATTACTCCTCTGACTCTCAAAAAATCGAAGGGTATGGTACATTGAACGGCGAAACCACTGTAACTTATACTTCGGGTTACGTTTATTTTACTGCAACGTCCTGGGCGACACAAACGACGCCGCATATTGTGACAGGGATCAAAGTGACAAATACTTCTACCGGTTCAGTGGTTTACAATCGTTTAGATAATGTGGACTATCGTATAAATATCCCGGATACAAGTTTAGTTAAATGTGAAAGCCCGGGTTTTAAAGACAGCGACAATTACACTGCACTTTCGATACATCAAGCATACGCAGGAAGCGGTAAAAGATTAGCGAGCTTTTATACCTTAGCCAACAGTTAAACGTTATGCAGGGCAAAGTCTTTAAGGTTTTGCTCTGCAATTTATATTACGACACAAGGAGAAAATCATGAGGAAATCTACAAAATTTTCGGTCTTACTTTTTACTTTATGCATATCACTTTGCGGCTGCAAAAATTCCGATAATCTTTCCGCGCCGCCAAGCTCCGCAGCGGAAATATCAGATCCGTTTGGCGGAATATCAAACGGCGATGATTCTTTAAGCAGCGTTGACAGTAATATCGACAAAGAAGACTCCGAAAAGAACGCTAAACGTATTGAAGAGTTATATTCAAGAATTCGCGGGTTCAATACTTGGTTTTATGAAGATAAAGCGGAATGGGTAGATGACGAGACAGTAAAGATGCCCGTGCGCTTAGAGCTTGACGGCGACTTGGAAACGGAATTTTGCCCGTTTGTACTTTGCGACGGAATGATGGTGCAAACTTCTATGGACGGGGAGAATTTCGGTTATTCGGACAGCAGAATACATTTTGCCGAGATGACGGATAATATGGATAACGTTACGCACGAAATATACTTCAAGCCCGTTTTCGACAAGAGCCTTTCAACGCACTATGTGACTGTTGGATATATAATCAACCCCGATGAACGCCCCGACGATTATTGGATGGTTTCCAATATGCTGATACAAGCCGACGCGTCTCTCGGACTTGCGCCGTTGGACATTTCGGAGCACGAAAACGTCTGCGTTGATATGGAAAATGTCCTAAAAGCCGAAGACCCCGTTCCTCTCACCGAAGAAACATCGAAAAAATATGAGGTGCCGCTCAACGTCGCCGGTGATGCCAATGAACAAAGAACAAACCTGGATATTACCGATCCCGCGGATTCGCAGACATTCTCCCAAGAGGGAAAACACCAATACAATATTATGCTTGCCAAAGGCTCGGACAAAATAAATTTGTCGGTTGTTTCCGCGACAAATACGCCGCAGAAAATACCTTACAGAGTAATGTTCTATGTGAATTGCAAGCCCGTTAAATTCAACGGAAAATACGATTATCTCGACGTTATGCTCGAGGGCGGAAAGATATCTTTAACAGATATCGAACTTAAGGGTATAAAGGACAAAGATATTGTTTACGCGTCATTCACTCCGCTTACCAAGGTAACGGGATTTGAGTGCGCCGCAACAAACGTCGTACACCTTGTCGAGGAGCAAAAAAATTAACGTAATAGTATACCGTTGAGGATCGGACAAAATGAAAATACTTTTTTATGAAATGCGTAAAAGCTGGTTAAGAGCTGCTGTGTTCATTGTGCTGGCGGTTGTGACTGTTTTGGATTTTTTCAGAATATATCCCGCGAACAATTCAAGACGCGCTCTTTACCGCGGCTATAACGAGGTCTTTTTCGATTACGGCGGCGTTCCAAGTGAAGAAAAACTCCAAGACCTTTCCCAAAAAGCCGATGCAGTCGACGGCGCTATGCTCGCGGGTTTGGTTGACGTTACCTCGGACGATTTTTATATGGAAAACGCGTCGCGCGAGGATTCTTTGCTGAACTTTAACGTTAAGCCGCAAATTGAATATATGATAACTTACCCGAATATTTCCAACCAAATCGCCCTTACCGCTTATGAAAATGTCGAGTTATACAAACAAAGCGGCAGAGCGTATGAGACGGAGAAAAACGCGCTTATATACAAGCTCTACAGTGGCAGAAATGTTCCCGAAATTCGCGGAAATAAATGGGCGGAGCGGTTTCTCTCGCACGATTTTTCTTCGTTGGCGTGCTTGATATTGCTTGTACTCGGACTGTCGGGCAGTTTTTCGACGGAGCACGAAAGCGGTATGAGCACGCTTATCGGAGCATACGGAAAGGTTCGAAAAACCGTTGCCGCAAAAATGCTGTCGGCGGCGGTTTTCTGCGCTTTTTTAACAATATGGTTTACGGCGTTCGACCTTGTATTTTTTAATATATTTGACGGATTTGACGGAATAGATTTGCCGCTTTATTCATTGTCGGCGTATAAATTCACGCCGTTTAATTTCAGCATTTTGCAAACGGTTCTGTGTTGGTGTCTGCAGCGTTTTCTTGCGTTATTTGCCATTGCGGCGGCGCTTTATCTGATTTCCGAAATATCGCGGAACGCCGTTGTTGCCACCGCAGGCGGATTTGCGTTATGTATGCTTTTGGTGCTGCTCGGCGGACTTCGGAAGAATATTTTCAATCCCGTATCTTCGCTTACTCCGAAGAGCTTTTTGACCGAATTTAAAGCGTATGATATTTTCGGCGCGCCCCTTTTGCAGCCATATGCCGCGCTTATTGCGCTTGTTTTGGAGAGTTTGATAATTTGCGGGGTAATTGCAGTGTCCGAGAAATTACAAAGGAGATGAGCGTATGCTTAGATTTGAATTGGATAAGCTGTTTATTAAGCAAAAAGCGCTCGTGCTTCTTATCGTCGTCTTTGTGATTACGGTTTTTACGGTCGTGTATAATTACCCCAAAAACACGTTCTCTTCAAGCGAGACGGAGCGTCAATTTTACGAATACACAAAGGAACTTTCGGGAAAGCTCACGGAAGAAAAAAAGGAAAAGATACTCGCCGAGCAGCTTGTGATAATCGAAGCACAAAACGATGAAAGCATAGTTTCCTCAAAGCTCAGAAACGGCGGCTATGAAAACCGCGAGGAGTACCGCGCCGAGCTTTCTAAAACTCTGGCGGTAACTAACCGCGCGGAGC
This sequence comes from uncultured Clostridia bacterium, assembly GCA_947629945.1. Classification (GTDB taxonomy): domain Bacteria; phylum Bacillota; class Clostridia; order Oscillospirales; family Ruminococcaceae; genus CAG-115. Next base: position 41,569 of record CANRFR010000004.1, read on the forward strand.
CGTTTAACGAGCTTTTCACGCGCTATTCGCACGCTGTCGCCGACCCCGAAAGGCGGTATATTTTAAGCGGGAATTACGATGGAATGACCGTTGATTTTGCCGACTTGCCTTTTATTTTGCTGATCGTTTTTTCAACCGCAATGCTTTTTCTTACAGAGGAAAATTCGAAAATGATAACATTTATGCGGATAAGCGAAAACGGACAAGGCAGAACTTTTCGCGCGAAGATTGTTTCGTTAGCTTTGCTGATCGTCGCGGGGAGCGTTTTCGGAACGGCTGCGGAATTCGTCATGCTGAATGTACGCGGCAGCTTTGAGGAGTTGTCTTACCCGATACAGAGCATAGTTTATTTCGACGGCTGTCCATTCGATTTGACAATACTTGAGGGCTTTTTAGTGCTGAATTTAATAAAACTTATGGGTTATTTTTTTGTTTCGGCATTTGTTATTCTGCTTTCAATAACGCTGAAAAAGGCGCTGCTTACGGTATTTATCCCGTTTGCTCTATGCGTTTTGCAGCAGTTCGCGTTCACGCCCGCAACCCCCGCTTACTATCTTCCAACGGGATTGCTCCGTGCTGTAGGCTATTTCCGCGGAGCATACCAAACCGAGACTTACCCGATAGAAACGATAGAACCCGTGCCGCCGCAGACTGTATTTATCGTATCGGGAGCGGCGCTCGTTTTTATTGCCGTTTCGATATTCACGGCGTATAAATATTACTGTCCGCGCGGAAAGAAATTTAACTCTAAAGCCGCAGTCTCCGTTATATCGGCGGCGCTTGTTTGTTTAACGCTTACGGGTTGCGGTGAAGAGCGGCGCGGTGCTCCGATGAATTGGCGTGAGACATCGTATTTCTCGCAGTCAGATGACTATATATTTTTCCTTAACGAGGGCGGCGAAATAACTGCGGAGCGCAAATCCGACGGCGAAAAAATCTCGCTTATGCACGATCCGTTTGCAGAGAAATCGGTATTCGGCGCTATTTATTCGTCCGATAATACTCTTTATTATCTCAAAAGCGGTTTTTCAAGCGAACTTATAAGTCTCAACGCCGATACCTTTGAGGAGCGGCTTGTATATTCCCCGTTGGCGGACGAGGGCACGATATTGGGTTTGGGCTATGGCTTTAAACGCGAACGTTTATCTGTGGAGGCGGCATTCTCAAACGGCACGGATTGGTTCTTAAAATCGTCCGAGGGCGGAATTTTTAGGCTGAAAAACGGTTCTTTGGAAAATATACTTTCCGATAAAGAAGTCACAAGCAAGCTTTGTTTTGACGGCAGACGGATATTCTACATCACTCAAGCGCTTGAGTTAATGAGTTACGACACGGTAAGCAGCGAGGAAAATCAAATCAGCGACGATTTTGTCGGGGCTGTGTATACCGACGGCGAGCGCGTTGTTTATTCAACGGAGCAAGGGATATTTTCGCTTTACCCCGAAAATAACACTGAGGAAAAATTATCGGACGAAACCGCCGACGAGCTTGCTTGTGCGGACGGTCGAACGGTATATTGCAAAGATGAAACGCTGTATCTTCTTGATGACGAGCCTGTCGAAATTTACAGCGGTATGCAATTCGGATTTGCGGTTATTTCCGGTAAAAATAAGGTCTGGGTGAGAGCTTACGATACGCAGACAAACCAAACAAACGATTTGTTTTTGGATTTACCCTAAAAGCGGAAGAAATTCGTATTAAAGTAAAGTTGGAGAATTTATGGAGCTTATTATAAAAAATATTACAAAAACATACGGCAAAAAACGAGCGCTCAACAATTTTTCTTTGGAGCTTAAGCCGGGAGTATACGGACTGTTAGGTCCGAACGGCGCGGGAAAATCCACGCTTATCGGCGTAATAGCGGGGCTTGTTAAGCCCGACAGCGGCACGGTGAGCTATTCTGACGAAAAAGGTGCAAGGCTTAACAGTCAGTTGGGGTATCTTCCGCAATATCAGAGTTATTATAAAAATTACTCCGCCGCCGAATTTCTGAAATATATGTGCGCGCTGAAGAATTACAAGCCGCGCAATATCGAAAAATACTGCTGCGAGCTTTTGGAGCTGGTCAATTTATCCGATGTCGGAAAAAAGCGTATCGGCGCGTTTTCGGGCGGAATGAAGCAGCGGCTTGGTATAGCGCAGGCGCTTATCGGCGAACCGAGCGTGCTGATTTTCGACGAGCCTACGGCGGGTCTTGACCCAAAGGAGCGCGTTCGTTTTCGCAATATAATTTCTTCGCTCGGAAGTGATAAAATCGTTATTTTGGCAACTCATATCGTGTCGGATATTTCCTACATCGCAAACGAAATAGTTTTGATGTACAATGGAGAAATAAGGGATATCGGAGCGGAAAACGAGGTAATTTCCAAAGTCGTAGGCAAGGTGTGGGAATGCGAGATACCAAGCGGCGAGGTGATCGCCGTTATGAATAAATTCAAGGTGTCCAATGTTGTGTCGCAGCACGAGAAATGCCGCGTGAAAATAGTTTCCGACCAAAAGCCGTTCTCCGACGCCGTAAACGTTGAACCCAATCTTGAGGATATTTGCCTTTATGAATTCGGCGAGCTTTAAGGCAACACCGCACATTGTGCAAAAATTAACCGCGCTATGAATTTTCAAAGCATAGCGCGGTTTATGTGTTGTTTTGTTCGCAAGGCAAACCAAGTTAAGCCGGCAGAGAAATTCTGTCAGCCAAAATCAGATTTGCCAAAGCGAACATGATATTTATTTTTAAGGTCTGCTTTGCTGGACGTCGATACCGCGTTCGTCGAAAGCCGAGCTGCCGTTTTACGACCGCAAAAACGTGTTCAACTTTTACTCTTACCGATGATTTTTTGCTGCCCGCTGTCCGCTTGCCGATAATTTCTTTATTTGTGACGGTTTCCGAGTAACATCATGCACAATCGCTCCCGTAGCCTTGACCGTATACACCAAACCGGTTCCTTTATCGACACCAATATGCGTTTTGTAACCAAAATACCATTGGTTTCCTTTCTTCGTGGAATGGGCTTCGGGGGCGCGTTTTTTTTCTTGTTTTTTGTTGATGCCGGCGCGGCAATAAGCGTGGAATCAACTATGGTTCCGCGCTTTAAGATCAATCCTTTTTTCGTTAGAATTTCGACTACCTGTTTGAATATTTTTTCTTGGATTCCGTTACGTTCGAGAATATTTCTGAACCGTCCGATCGTGTCGCCATCAGGCACTTGATTCGGTGAATTTACATCACAAAATTCCGAAAAAGCTCTGCTGTCAATGATTTCATACATCGTTTTCATATCAGCTAAATCGTACAAATTCTGCAATATAAATATTCTCAACATCAGTTCCAGATCGTAAGGCTTATTTCCGATTTCTCCTTTATAATAAACCGGCTTTATTATCCTTATCCACTCGTCCCAAGGTATGAGTTTATCTATTTTTTCAAGAAATTCTTTTTTGTTTGTGCGTGCCTACAGCATTTCGTCTCCAAGCTCCGCTATCGTTATTTGATGACTTTTCATTATTTTATTATATCCATGGAAATCAATTTTTGTTTAGAACTAATTTAATGTAATTTGTATCCAACAAACAATCAAACATAATTTTTGAAACAGGACGTTTTGAGTTAGAAGCGGATTTAAAATTATTGATAAAATTAAGTGCAGCTTTTCTGAAAATGTTTAAATTCTGCTGAACATTTTTATCTTCCACTCTGCAAAAATCCTCTGCGAAATGAACATCAAGGAGCCAATGCATGGTTTCAACAGACCATTCAAGACGAACATTATCAAGCAATTTACGCGCACTTAATTTTCGACTTGAAATATAAAAATGCCATTCGGAGGTTTATTTGTTTTTACTTATAAATTCTCTGTGAATTGCACTAATCATATGCAATTTAGCCCAATCTTCTTTTTGGCTCAGCCAAGAAATGTCTTGAGTTATGTATGCGGTGCGGATCTCGGTTCTGCCGCGATTTTTTCTTTTACCGTCACAGTTTCAAATTCATCAATTTTTTTATTTATATATTCCTCGATTTCTTTTTTCAATTTGCGATGATTGTCTTTTACACATAGCAAATAGTCCGCCTTATTTTTTACAATAGTTTCGGCGGTTTCTTTTTGACAATTAAGAGCGTTTGCGACCACAAGACAGCCTTTTATATTCAAGCTGCTAAGTAATTCTCTGACTGCGGGAATTTCATTTCTTTTTCCATTGCATGTTTTTTGTGCAAATGTCATTTTTAACTCGCTTATTTGTGCACTGATTATATGCAGCGGTTTTTCGTATCCGTCCATTTTTCCCGTCGAACGAATTGTTTTCCCATCTACTGAGATTACTTTTTTCTTTTGTGGCAACAATGCCTCTACAAAATTTACAAAACATTGATTCAATGATTCGGGCTTTATCATCTTCAGTAAACTTAACAAACAAAAAATAGCATGGCACAGCTTTTATTGCAAATTCTTCCTTTAAAAATTTGCTTATTCTTTCGCTGGATGCCCATTGATGTATTTGACTTACGTTTTTTAGTCCGCATATGTTTCCTAAAATTGCTATCGTTATTGCATCCGCTACGCTGTACACGTATCCGTTGTAATTTTTTGTTGTTTCTATGTCGGTAAAGTATTCTTTTATTTCAATATATTCCATATCTACATTATACCACATAGTCCTGATTAAGTCAACGACATTATATGAACAAATCCGTTTGTAATTCGCTCAAACGCCGTATTTAAGGGCTTTATCATCGACTGTGGTAGAAAGATATATTATCAAAATCCGTTTTTCTTCTACCAGATTTTCTACCAAAATCGCTCATTTTTTCGTTCTCTTTTTCTCGCTATAAATTTTTCGATATTATATTTTATAATCTTGATGTTTGCGATTCTCCTGTCACCGCAGGGGTGTCGCTTTTCTTTTTACGTCCGCCAGACTTTTTAGGTGCAGGCGTATCTGTTGTTTTTGCAGTAGTCTTTTTACTTGCCGACTTTTTCTTTGTGGACTTCTTTTCAGGCTCGGTAGTTTCATCAGTAGCTTTGCTCTGCTGTTCCGCTTCACCGTCAAGCACCCTTGCGATAGTCTCCGCAGAAATGACCTTTGCGTTATATTCCAAGTGGCTATAAAGATTCGCCGTGATCGCATAGTTGCTATGTCCAAGCCACTCCTGAATCGCCTTCATCGGAACATCGTTTGCAAGCAAAAGGCTGGCACATGAATGTCTCAGATCATGAAAACGCAGATGCCTCAGCCCTGCTTTGGTAATGACGTAGTGAAAACGGCTGGTCACATACTCAGGCGAGATCAGCTTACCGTAATTATCACGGCAGATGAAACCTTCAAACTCCTTATCATAGGACGAACCACAGATCTTTTTGAAGTGAGCTTCAAGCTCTTTTTTCTCAAGGAGCATTCTCTCAATATGCGGTATCAGCGGAAGTGTTCTTCTTGTGGAATTGGTTTTCAACCTTGTCTCCACATAGAGCTTTCTCTGTCCGTTCTCGTCATAATCGCTGACAACTTTACGCTGAATAGTGATCGTCTTATTCTTGAAATCGACCGCATCCCATCTCAGACCGAGTACCTCGCTGCGACGCAGACCATAATAGGCGGCAATGTGTACCACCAATTCAAGTCTGTCACCCTTGAATACCTCAAACAGTGTATTCAGCTCGTCCTTATTATAAAAGGTGGCTTCATACTTATCTGCTCTCGGCATAACAAGTTTATCCATCGGGTGAAGTTGAAGATACTCCATTTTCACCGCATAGGCAAGTCCCGAATGGATAGCAAGATAATACTGCTTCACGGCACTGCCCTTGCAGCCCTCATCGAGCTTGTGATTAAGGAATTCCTGAACGTGATTGTGTCTCAGCTCACCGAGGGTGATACCCGGATAGTGAATATCAAGATATTCCACGAATCGCCTGTTAGCACTCTTATATGTCTGATAGGTAGTTCTTGCAAGGTTCGGACGCATTGCCGTCAGCCACTCATTCACATATTCACCCATCGTCATCTTTGATTCGGGAGTGTCAGCCATGACAGCATACGGCTCTTTCATCGCAGAAACAGGTGCAGAAGTGGACTTTGACTTTTTAGGCTTTTCAATCGCTCCTGTTCTGAACTGTTCGTCGAACTCTGCCACGATCTGATCGACCGCTTCTTTCAGAGCCTTTTTCGTGCATTTCTCAGGAAGATCCGTATTCACCCACTTGCGCTTACGCTTTCCCTCGCTGTCCTTGTAGTCAAAAACAACATACTGTTTTCCGTTTTTTACGGAAATGATGTACTTATAAGGCAGACTTGCTTTCATTTGATTTTCCTCCTTCGATTTGAAAGCGGTAGAAGTCTGCTGTTGACTCTTCTATTATACATCGGAACCAAATATAATGCAAGACTATTGAACCGCAATTCTCCGATTTTCGGCGCTATGTCCGGCTTTTAACCGTCATTTTTGTGCGCAATTAAGAACTCAATTACGTCTGCTTTCAGTACCCTGATATGCCGACCGCTGTGTTCGATACGCTTGATCTCTCCGTTTCCGATCATACCATAAACTTTGGTAGTCCCGAAATGCAAGATCTCACATACTTCTTTCACAGTCAGCACGGGCGGATACTTCCGCAGTTTGTTCGCAATATCCTTCTTATCCTCATTGCTCGCCATTAAAAATCCTCCTATCTCTCAGGAGAAAAAGAAAACAAATTAGCGTAGATGTTTCATATTCAGTTTTCAAGATGCTGTAAATACATCGTCTGTCGGTTATTTTTATGCCCAAAGATTGATGTACTGTTGGCAGCTCCTACTCCGAAGAATAGAAGCTCCCGACGGCACATCAGCCGTCGTTCAAAACAAGGAGGTGTGTGTGAAGCACCATAGGCAGTACCCGAAAAACGGACACTCCCGACAGCGTTTCAGCTATCGTCCTGCTCGATGAGGGGCAGGATACCCTCTCTCTTTAGCTGGTCATAGATGAATATGCGGCCCTGCTGCGTCCAATATGAATGAACTTTGGCAGTAGGTTCACCGTTCTTATCAAAAACAGTATGTGTCTTTGACTTCATGTATCCTCTGTCCGCATATTTCTGATAGAGAAGCCATATTTGCCCCTGCTTATACTGTATGCCGTGTTCATGAAGCCATTTATTCAGCCACTTTGCTGACTTTCCATAGTCCTTTGCGATAGTGGTTATGGGCATAAGCCCTGCGGATTGCAGTACCATATCGCAATATGTTGCCTTCGGCTTCATTTCCTCTATCTGCTTCGCCTGAACAGCTGTCGTTTCGATAAGACTGCCGTTCTGCTGTTTGGCAAGCTCCAGTTTCTGATCAGCGATCTGTAACGCTCTCGCCATGACCGCATCGGGACTGTTCCATTGCTTTTCAAGGTTTATAAAGTATTCACGGCAGCGCTTGCCGATCTCGGTACGCTGAATCATGCACAGCTCTTTTGCCATATCAATGGTGAGCTGATGATCGGTTCTCGGCTTTCCTGCAAGTCCGTCCGACCTATTATTCAAAAAAGAATAATAGTCTATTCCCTCAGAAAAACCATATTCACACATTCTATCAAACCATATTGAATACTGCGTCCTGACCTCAAGGGCGGCATGAAGCTCCCGTCCGCTGACGGTTGGATTATCATTATCGTATTTCACAGCAATTGTGATTTCATTCATATAGAACACCCTCTCTCTATCTTGTCGGTGTTTTTGCTTGTGATGTACTCCTTAGCTGTCGGGAACGGAGAACCGCCCCCGACGCAGGAGTGGCAGTATTTCTGCCATTATGAAAATAGGAGAAATGGAACTGTCGCATTCAGAGATGTTTTAGGCAGAACCCAAGCCGCAGGCTCAGGCTCTCCCGACAGCATCTCTGCTGTCATAGTGAAAGGAGCTTCGATAGAGCATCGAAAAATGAAAGAAAAGCGAACCTCCGGAAACGGTACAGCCTGAAAATGGACAAAGAAGCTGTGCCGTTCCCTCAGCTCAATGATCAGCCTTCATAAAAGAAGGAGGATAAGAGAGGTAATCGTGCGCTGAGATTTGCGCTGAGCGTTTTACCTCTCTACTCATCTACCGAGGATTTTTCATTTTTGGGGTGGATTTTCAAGAATTTTTTTCTCCAAAAAGAAAAAATCGGCATTTTGCATATTTTTCGTCACTTGTTTTCGTGCATGATGATGTAATCTTTCAGCATGGCTTTTGCCTGTTCAAGTCTGTACCGTACCGCTTCAAAGGTTATGCCGTACTTGCTGGCGAGAAACATCAGACTGACCTTTTTCTCACTATAAAAATAGTCTTTGATAAGAGCATAGCCTTCCGGATTTTCTGATTTGAGAAGCTCCATAGCGGTCGGAAGGTAGTCAAGTCTGCTGTCATGACGCTTCTTTTCTTCTGCTTCATATTCGTTTAAGGGCAAACTCGCAGGATCAGGCTGAAGCTCAAGTACATCATCGAAGTCCACAATATCTATAAGCCCGTTCTCAGCATCACGCTCCCTGAGATACTGCTCTCTCCGCAGAAGTTTGTTGTACTCCACTTCTATCTTACGGGGAACATCATC
>CANRFR010000005.1 GCA_947629945.1 uncultured Clostridia bacterium
GGCGTTCGACCCGTTCGGCGCGTTTATAATGGCGGTTATGGTGAACGCGCGGCACCTGTTCTATGGCATTTCAATGCTCGATAAATATAAAAAAGCGGGTAAGAAGCGCTTGTATCTTATTTTTGGAATGTGCGACGAAAGCTTTTCTGTGAACTGTACCGCGGACATTCCTGAAAACGTTGATAGAGTTTGGTTCTATTTCTTCGTAACTCTGCTGAACCAAATATATTGGGTATTAGGCGCGTCGATTGGCTCTCTTATCGGTAATTTCTTCTCGGTCGAGGGTCTGGACTTCGTAATGACCGCGCTGATGACGGTGCTTTTTATAGAAAATCTGATTAAAGAAAAGAGCCACGCCGGCTCAATAATAGGAGTGTGCGCCGCTATCTTGTGCCTTGTATTTTTCGGCGCGGACGGGTTTATGATACCGTCAATGCTGCTGATTTTAATTGCGCTTACAGTATTCCGTAAACCTATCGAGGAGCGTCTGTGATGAGCGGTTTTACGTTCTGGCAGTATGCGGCGGTGATAGGCGCGGCGGCACTCGGCACAATGCTTACGCGCTTTTTACCGTTTATAGCGTTCGGCAATGGAAAAAACACGCCCAAATACATACAGTATCTTGGCAAAGCTCTTCCCGGAGCGGCTCTGGGGTTGTTGGTTGTCTACTGCGTTCGCAGCGTTGACTACTTGTCTTTGGGCAGTGCGCTTCCGACATTTGCCGCGATACTCGTTATGGCGGGACTGCACGTTTGGAAGCGCAAAATGCTGTTGTCTATCGCGGCGGGCACGGCGGTTTATATATTGTTGATAAACATTATACACTGACGGAGGTGTTTTTATGAATATGCAGGAAACAGCGAGACTTATCCTCGGACTTCGCGCCGCGGGTTGGAGCGAGAAAGAAATTAACGATTTCTTGTTATTTATTGAATCGGGCGAAGAACAATATAAGCCTAAAGCGGCTGATAAAAAAGCAGAAATCGAGCATCGAACATAAGGAGTAATTATTATGTATAATATAGGTATAGATCTGGGCGGTACGAACATAAAGGTCGGGCTGGTGAACGAAAAATACGAAATAGTGGCAAAGGCTTCAGCACCGACCAATTTACCTCGCTCTGCGGAGGAAATCGTGAAATCGATGGTGGACACGATGTGGAAAGCGCTCAACGAAGCGAAGGTGACAATCGGAGAGGTGAACAGCGTCGGCATAGGCACACCGGGCGTAGCGAACCGAAACAGCGGCACTGTGCTTTATTCGTGCAATCTCGGATTTAAGAACACCAATCTGCGAGAGTTGTTTTCAAAATTCCTGAAGATTCCGCTGTACGTTGAGAACGACGCGAACGCCGCAGCTTTTGGAGAGGTGCTTGCGGGTGCGGCAAAGGGATACAAGGACGTCGTGGTCGTAACGCTCGGCACGGGCGTTGGCGGCGGTATCATCATTGACGGCAAGATCTACACGGGCTTCAACTTCTGCGGCGCGGAGATCGGTCACACCGTAATCGAGCATAATGGCAGGCAGTGTTCATGCGGCAGAAAGGGTTGCTTCGAGGCGTATTCCTCGGCGACCGCGCTTATCAATATGACGAAAGAGTCAATGGAAGAGCACAAGGATTCCAAAATGTGGAAAATTGCGGGCGGCTCTCTTGACGGAGTTGACGGCAAGACCGCTTTTGATGGTATGCGTGCCGATGACCAAGCCGCAAAGGAGGTTGTTAATATGTATATTGACTATCTGGGGTGCGGTCTTACGAACATTATTAACACGTTCCAGCCCGAAATGCTCCTTATCGGCGGCGGTATTTGCAAGGAGGGCGAAAATCTCACCAAGCCCTTGAACGAGATAATCAGGCGCGACAGCTACTGCGTCGACGCGGAGCGCATTACCAAGCTGGATATTTGCAAGCTCGGCAACGACGCGGGAATAATCGGCGCGGCGGCGTTATATACTATTGCAGAGTGATATATTTTCGGGACGGATTGCGAAAAAATTCCGCCCCGTACTTTTGAGGGAGAATTGGGGAGTTATGGATTACATAAATTTAGAGAATATCTGCGATAAGTATGGCTGCAATTATGAAAAGAACTTCAAATTAGCCGACAAAACCACAATGAAAATAGGCGGCGAGTGCGATTTGTTTGTAGAGCCGAATTCCGAGGAGTGTGTAGCGGAACTCTTGAAAGTCTGCCGTGCGGAAAATATTTCGTACTTTATTTTGGGGCGCGGAAGCAACGTATTGATAAGGGGCTTTCACGGCGTTGTGATACACATAGACATACACATAGAACTTTGTTTGGAAACCGGTTCCGCGAATGAATACACGATAACCGCAGGTGCGGGAACTTCTTTGGGGCACGTCTGCAATTCCGCGCTTTACTATTCTCTTGCGGGAATGGAGAACCTCTGGGGCATACCCGGCTCGGTAGGCGGCGCGCTTTATATGAACGCGGGCGCGTTCGGTTCTGAGATGAAAGACGTGGTGAAATCCGCGCGGTGTATCGACAAAGAGGGAAATATAGTTGAAATTTCCGCCGAGGAGATGGAGCTTTCTTATCGTCACAGCGTGTTCTCCGAGAACGGAATGGTAATAATTTCGGTGACGCTTGGACTTACAAAAGGCGAAAAAGACGAGATTTCCGCGAGAATGAGAGAGGTAACACAAAAGCGCCGCGCAAAACAGCCGCTTGAGTATCCGTCTTGCGGCAGTACTTTTAAAAGACCGCAAAACGGCTTCGCGGCGGCTCTTATTGAAGAGTGCGGGCTAAAGGGTTATTCGATAGGCGGCGCGCAGGTCAGCGAAAAGCATTCGGGGTTCGTCATCAATAAGGGCGGCGCGACCTTTGAAGATGTAATTCGGCTCGTCGAGCACATAAAACAGACGGTTCGTGAGCAAAAGGGCGTTGAACTGGAATGCGAAATGCTGATCGTTGATAGGTGAGTTTTATGGAAACGGACGGTGAAAGGTATGGAGTTCATTATTGTAACGGGAATTTCCGGCTCGGGAAAATCCTCGTGCATACAAGTGCTGGAGGATATCGGGTTCTTCTGCATTGACAATATGCCGCCGCAGCTTATTTCCAATTTCGCCGAAATATGCAGTGAAAGCCACAGCGATAACCGATACGACAGCGGCGAACGAATTTCAAAAGTCGCGATAGTCACCGATATTCGCGGCGGGACGTTGTTTTTGAAGCTTTCGGAGTGTATAGCGAAACTGAAAAATACCGACGGCATAAAGCTAAAGGTTTTGTTTCTTGAAGCGACAAAAGAAGTGCTGATGAAACGTTACAGCGAGACGCGCCGCAAACACCCGCTCGACGAAGCTTCGGGCGGCGATTTGGGAAAGGCTATCGACGCGGAGATAGAGCTGCTCTCCGATATCCGCGCTCACGCCGACTACATAATCGACAGTTCCTTGCTGACTTCTTCTCAGCTTAAGGAGCAGATCGCCGAACTGTTTCTGGAAAAGCCCGAAGACCGTATGATAATCAGTTGTATGAGTTTTGGTTTTAAGTACGGAGTGCCCGGAGAAGCGGATCTGGTGTTTGATGTGCGTTGTCTGCCGAATCCGTTTTACGTGCCCGAGCTAAAGCACAAAACGGGATTGGACAAGGATGTCCGCGACTACGTTATGGACAGCGAGATGTCTGTGGAGTTTGAGCGCAAGATCTACGATATGGTGGATTTTCTGATACCGCTCTACATCCACGAGGGTAAAAGCCGCCTTGTGATAGCCTTTGGCTGCACGGGCGGAAAACACCGTTCGATAACTTTCGCGCACCGTGCCGCCGAGCATTTCGGAGAAAAAGGCGGCATCGTGCGTGAGGTTCACCGAGATATTGATAAGAAATGAGCGATAAAAATGTCTTTCTCATCGGAGGTTAAAAAGGAGCTTTGTTCTGTTTCGGAGCTGCCGTTAAATGAAAAGCGCGCCATGCTTTACGGAATGTTTTACGCGGGGCGCGTCGTTGACGGCAAAACGGTAATCCAAACCGACAAAGCCGAGCTTGCGGGGGCGGCGGCAGCGCTTTCCGAAAGCGTTTTTTCCGGCGAGCGGTTCGAGACGAAACGTTTGGTGCGAAACGACGGTTCGCTGTTCACATTTTCGGTGAAGTCGCCGAAATTCAAAGCGGACTTCGGCGATTTTTCCGAGATACTTCCGTCGATAGTGTCGGGCAACGACGCAGACGCGGGCGCGTTTCTGCGAGGAGTTTTCGTATGCTGCGGCTCTGTGACCGACCCGAATAAGGAGTATCATCTCGAGATGGTGCCGCCGCTTGGTGAGCGCGTAGAACCGCTCCGCCGATTTATTACGGAGCACGGGATGTCGGTAAAGCAGACGAAACGCGGCAAAACGCCCGTACTCTACATCAAGGAAAGCGAACTTATCGAGGACTTCCTTACATATATCGGCGCGGGAAATCACGCGCTTGAAATAATGCGGGTGAAAGTAGAAAAAGACTTTCGCAACCGCGTAAACCGCTCTGTAAACTGCGACAGCGCGAACCTCGACAAGATAGTCGCCGCAAGCGAAAAGTCGCGCCGCGATATTGAATATATCATCTCCGCTGTTGGAATAGACGCGCTCAATCCTCAGCTTCGCGAAACGGCGCGGCTGCGGCTGGAAAATCCCGAAAGTTCGCTTGCGGAATTGTGCGAGATGTTCGACCCGCCCATTTCGAGAAGCGGCTTAAATCACAGGCTTAAAAAGCTCTCGCAAATTGCGGGGGAGCTTCGTAATAAAGAATAACAATATTGGAGGTATTACAATGAAAGTTATGTTGGTAAACGGTTCGCCGCACGAGAACGGCTGCACGAACGCCGCTCTTTGCGAGGCTAAAAAGGTTTTCGAGAAAAACGGCATTGAGGCGGAGATATTTTGGATAGGAAACAAACCGATCTCGGGCTGTATAGGCTGCGGCACTTGTCGAAAAATAGGAAAATGTTGTATCGACGATGTTGCAAATGAATTTATAGAAAAAGCGAAATCGGCGGACGGCTATATATTCGGTTCGCCCGTGCATTACGCGGCGGCAAGCGGCGCTATCACTGCGTTTATGGACAGAGCGTTCTACAGCGGCGGCGCGGCTCTGCGAGGAAAGCCTGCGGCGGCGGTAGTCTCCTGCAGACGCGGCGGAGCTTCGGCGGCGTTCGATCAGCTCAATAAATATTTCACGATAAACTGTATGCCAATCGTATCTTCTAACTATTGGAACCAAGTCCACGGCAGCGCTCCTGACGAGGTCTTGCAAGACGCGGAAGGAGTTCAGACTGTGCAGATACTCGCCGAAAATATGACGTGGCTTTTGAAATGCATAGAGCTGGGTCGTCAAAACGGCGTGCCGTTCCCCGAACCCGCAGCGAAAATCAAGACAAACTTTATCCGCTGATGAATAATCCGCTCCGTTTCGCGTAATAATACCGAATAAATACCGCGAAAGGAGATTCGTTATGAACGTTGATATCGACCGCGACGGTTGTATCGGCTGCGGAGTTTGCGCGCAAGTCTGTCCGGAAGTTTTTAAAATAGCCGATGACGGTTTGTCCGAGATTATCGCCGAGCCGACAGGCTTTGAGGATCAGGTCAAGGAAGCCGCCGACTCTTGTCCCGTTGAGGTTATTCACACAGAAGAATAAGTTTTCCCCCGCATTGGCGGGGGAATTTATTGTTTATCCTAAATTAATATGTCGCTGAAATCCGCGTTTTAAAATTCAAATAAATTCCGAGACCGCTCTTCGATAAGGGCGGTTTTTTTCGCTCTTAATAAACCCGTTATATCGCACCGATGAACCAATCATGCCGTTTCGGCATAGAATAAGTAGACTTGAAAAGCGTGATAATTGATTTACGGAAAGGGGAATGTTATGGAGATCGATTGGAAACGCAAATTGACCTCGCGCAAATTCTGGATATCAATAGCGGGCTTTGTTGCGGGAATTGTGGTGTTATTCGGCGGCTCTCAGGAGAGCGCCGATAAAATAAGCGGCGCTGTTTTGAGCGGAGCGTCTGTCGTAGGCTACGTGCTCGGCGAGGGGCTTGCCGACAACGGAAACGTCGGCGGCAAGGGGAAAGGAGCGTAATTATGTCCGTCAAGCTTAGTGGTATTGATGTCAGCGGATATCAGGGAAACATTGATTTTAAGAAAGTAAAGGCAAGCGGCGTGGATTTCGTTATTGTAAAAGCCGGGTATTCTACCTCAACGGTGGACACATGGGAAACTAATTTCGCAAACGCCAAAAACAACGGACTTAAAACGGGCGCGTATTGGTACAGTTACGCAAGCTCCATAGAGCAAGGGAGAGAGGAGGCTCGTGCGTTTGTCAAGGCTCTTAAAGGCAAGCGGCTCGATTTTCCCGTGTACCTTGATCTGGAGGAAAAGCAGCAGTTCGATAAGGGCAAGGGATTTTGCACTCAGCTTGTCGAAGCGTTTTGCGGCGAGCTTGAAAAGGCGGGCTATTATGCGGGAGTTTACTGTTCTACATATTGGTACACGAATTTCGTAGAGGAAAGCGTCCGCGAAAAACGTCCCGCATGGATAGCGGATTACCGTGCCGAGTGCGGCTATACGGGCACTTACGGCATTTGGCAGTACGGTACCGGAAAAGTCAGCGGTATTGCGGGAGACTGCGACCTCGATTGGGGTTATGTAGACTACTCGGACTATATAAAGTCTCACGGCTTGAACGGTTATCCCAAGGAGAGCGCGCCGCCCGACGCGAAAAAAACGGTCGATGAGCTTGCCGCCGAGGTGATAAACGGCGATTGGGGCGCGGGTCAGGAGCGCTATGATAAGCTCACTGCCGCGGGGTATTCTTACGATGAAGTACAAAATCGCGTAAACGAGCTTCTTTACGGCACACAGCCTAAAAAAGCGCTTGACGAAGTGGCTGACGAGGTCATACGCGGCGAGTGGGGCGCGGGCGAGGAACGCTACAAAAAGCTGACCGATGCGGGATATAATTACGAGCAAGTTCAGCGGCGCGTCAATCAAAAGCTTTACAAATAATTTTTTCGGCTGCCGTTCAGGGCAGCCGAATTATTTAACAGCATCCCCAAAATATATGGTTTGGAATTTCTCTGCATAATTTAACCTAAATTTCCAATAATAGGAACGAAAAAGAAACGGAGGAAAATTGCTATGGGAAATCAGAACGCCACACCCGCTTTTTCTAACGAAGCAGCCGAAGCCTTGGGCTGCGCCATAACTATCGCGGGACAAATGGGACACACATATATCGGCAGCGAGCACCTGCTGTGCGCGTTGGCAAAAAGCACCGAAAGCGCTGCGGGAGCGCTTTTGGCACGGCACCGCATTCGTTTCCGCGATCTTATTCTGCAGCTTAAAGGGCGCGTAGGGATAGGAACAGGCTCGTCGCTTTCCGAAAACGATTTTTCGCCGCGTTTGCGAAAGCTTTTAATGAACGCACGGAGCAGCGCCACAGCCAGAAACGACAGCTACGTCGGCACGGAGCATATCCTTTTGTCTATGCTGACCGACCGCGACTGTACCGCGTATTCTATGTTGTGTGAGCGCGGCGATAACGTCGCGAAGCTTTACGGAAGCATTTCGGTGAAGAGTTACGAGCCGCCGAAATTCGACAGCGCTCCGAAACGCTCGGCAACTAAAAAAGCAGACACGCAGCGCGGAGAATTGCCGCAATTGACGAAATACGGTGTAGAACTTACCGTCGAAGCCCGCGACGGCAAGCTTGATCCCGTTATCGGGCGTGACACTGAGATCGAGCGTATGGTGCAGATACTATTAAGGCGCAGTAAAAACAACCCGTGTCTCATCGGCGAGGCGGGCGTGGGGAAAACCGCGGTGGTGGAGGGTTTCGCGCAAAGAATAGCTTGCGGCAGCGTGCCGCCCGAGCTTGCCGAAAAGCGCGTTTTCGCGCTGGATCTGTCGGCGATGCTGGCGGGGGCAAAGTACCGCGGCGATTTTGAGGAACGCTTAAAAAGCGCGTTGGACGAAGCCGCCGCAAATCCCGACGTGATATTGTTCATTGATGAAATTCACATGATAGTCGGCACGGGTGCAGCCGAGGGCGCTATCGACGCGGCAAGTATCCTAAAGCCCTTGCTTTCGCGAGGAAAGATTTGTCTTATCGGCGCAACCACCACCGACGAATATCGGCGGTTTATCGAAAAGGACAGCGCTTTGGAGCGGCGTTTTCAGCCTATCACCGTTCTACAGCCCGATGAGGCGGGCGCAGTGTCTATTTTAAGCGGACTTCGCGGCAGACTTGAGGAACATCATCACGCCGTGATAACGGACGGCGCGATAAAAGCCGCAGTCTCGCTTTCCGAGCGCTATTTGAACGACCGCCGTCTCCCTGACAAGGCAATAGACCTTATTGACGAAGCCGCCGCCAGAGCGCGTACGGAACGCTTCGGTACAAAGACCTCGTTATTCCGTACGATAAAGGAGAAAATTCCGCGCGAACGCGTGATAGTCGACGAAGAAGACGTTGCCGCAGCCGTTTCCGCGATAACGGGTATCCCCGCGGCACGGCTCTCCGAGGATGAGGGGCGCCGTTTGGCAAATCTGGAGGAGATATTGCAAAAGCGCGTTATCGGTCAGGAAAATGCGGTGAAGCTTGTCGCCAACGCCGTTCGCCGCGGCAGGGCGGGGCTTCGCGACCCCGCGCGTCCGATAGGCTCGTTTCTGTTTTTGGGTCAGACGGGCGTCGGCAAAACCGAGCTTTCAAGAGCGCTTGCCGAGGGAGTTTTCGGCGATGTGAAGCGTCTCATACGTTTTGATATGTCGGAATTTTCCGAAGCACATTCGGTTTCAAAGCTGATCGGTTCGCCGCCCGGATATGTCGGCTACGAAGAACAGGGACGGCTTATCAAGGAGGTACGGCAGCGCCCGTATTCGGTGGTGCTGTTTGACGAGGTGGAAAAGGCTCATCCCGATATACTGACAATATTGCTGCAAATTCTGGAGGACGGCAAGCTGACCGCTTCGGACGGCAGCGTCGCAGATTTTAAGAACACCATCGTAATTATGACAGGCAACATTGGCGCGGAGGAGCTGCAAAAGCGCGCTTTGGGCTTTGGCGGCGCGAAAGGCGGAAGCGCGGAGGTTATGTCCGCGCTCAAAAAGCAATTCCGTCCCGAACTGCTCAACCGAATTGATAATATTGTGGTTTTTGAGCGGCTGTCATCGGAAAATATGCTCAAAATATGCGGCAAAATGTTGGACGAGGTAGCCAAACGAGCCGCTTGTCGAGGTATTTCGCTGAGTTTCCCGGACGATATCAAAACGCGGTTGTGCGAAAGCGTCTCCGATGAGGACATGGGCGCACGTCCGCTTCGCCGAAAGATAACCGCGCAGATCGAGGATATGTTGTCTAAACACATTGTCTCCGGAGAACTGCACGGCGGCTGCTCGGCGGAGGTAGTTGCCAAAGACGAGGGCTTTGATGTAATGGTGCTTCAAAGTTCCAAAACGATATAAATAAGGCGGCGCGTAATTTTTTTTACGCGACGCCTTTGTTTTACATAATAAATTATTGCAAATCGGCTTTCATTTTACTTTTGAACACGATAATGGAAAGCGCTGTCAGAACTGCCGCGTATGCCGTTGATATTAAAAGATGAGACGGTATATTTTCGAAATCCAGTGCGCACGCAAATCGTGCCGCTTTTACAGAGTGAATAAACGGAAGAACGTCACAGAGCTTTTTCAGAAAACCGCCCGTGCTGTCCGCGTCAAACCAAATTCCTCCCAAAAACGACGCAAGCGAGATAACTATCGAGCAAAGTCCGGGAGCGGATTTGTCGCTGAACAGCGTGCCGAATAAAACGCCCAGAGCGATAAACATTATCACGGTCGGGATAAGAATGACTACGCTTAAAGCCAAGCCGCCAACGTTCAGGTCAACACCCTTGACCAGCGCGATAACCAGTGAAGCGGCAAGTGTTATGATTATTTGAATTATTCCCAAAACGAACGTGGGCAGCATATAGCCCGCGATAAAGCTGCCCGAGCGCATAGGAGTTGCGTAAAGCCGCATAAGGAACGCGCCCGAGCGGTCTTTCGCGACGGTAAGGCAAGTGAACAGCATAAGAAACGTCAGCCCAAACACAGCTATGCCGCCCGCTAATTTGTCAATTTGGAAGATGGTCGGAGCGGCGGATACCGCTCCGGGCGGCAGCTCGGCGGTGCTGCTTTCTATGCCGTTGTTTACGAGCGTCATCACTATCAGCATTACCAACGGGAATCCCAAGCAGAATAAGTAGCTTAACGGATCCCGAATAAGTTCCTTTAAATTACGTTGTGAAAAAGCGGTCGTTTTGCTCATTACTCTTCCCCTCCCTCGGCAATTTTTACAAAAACATTTTCCAAGCCCTGTTCGCATGTTTTAGCTTCAAGTTCGGACAGCGTGCCCTCCGCTTTAAGTTCGCCGTTTATCATTATTCCTATGCGGTCGGAGAGCTGTTCCGCTTCTTCCATATAGTGAGTTGTAAGTATTATCGTAATTTTGCTTTTTAACTTTTCGATTACTTTCCAAAGCTCCCGCCTTGCCAGAACGTCAAGCCCGAGCGTCGGTTCGTCGAGAAACAGCACTTTAGGTTCTCCGATAAGCGCCATCGCGATGGACAGCTTGCGCTTCCAGCCGCCCGAAAGCGTTTTCGCGCGGGCGTTTTTGTATTCTTCCAACGAAAACAGTTTGATTATCTTGTCAACGCTCTCATTGGTTTTCTCGGGCGGGAACTCGTATACCCCGCAAATAAACTGCAGATTTTCGGTGACCGTCAGATTTTCGGCGACGGCGGTGTCTTGCGGCGATATTCCCGTCAGCTTTTTCACCTCGGAACTTTCCGAAACGCAGTTTTTTACGCATACGAAGCACTCGCCGTCCGTCGGACTTGAAAGGCACGTCAGCATTCTAATGGTAGTGGTCTTGCCCGCGCCGTTTACGCCCAACAATGCGTAGATCTCTCCCTCGTTTACCTTCAGATCAAGACAATTAACGGCGGTTTTCGTCTTGTATTTTTTAACAAGCTTTTTCGTTTCAACAGCAAGCATAATTTTCTCCTTTACAGTGCGTCAATTTTCACCAACGCGATACCTCTGTCCTCGTCGCCCAGCAATAACAGTGTATCGCCGCTTTTTATGTCAAAGACGTCACGGCATTTTTTCGGAAGCGTTATCTGCCCCTTGTCGTTCACCTGCACCACTCCGAACACATGCTTTTTTCGGACGATTCTCCCGCGTACGAAGCCACGTTCCGCACCAGCGAATCTATTGTTACCCCGTAAATGTCAGCTAGAGCGACTAAATTATCAATGTCGGGAAGAGCGTCGCCGTTTTCCCATTTCGCGATAGCCTGTCGCGATACTCCTACCTGTTCGGCAAGCTGCTCTTGAGTTAATCCGCTTTTTTTGCGAAATAATTTTAAATTATTAAAGTCCATTTTTTCACCTCTTAAATATATTATAACGCGACTTTCTTCGTTTTTCAACCAATCAAGCGTTACAAAAATGTTAGCTTTGGTTTACATTTTATGAAAAGTTGGAAAAATCGTAATATCGACATTGCGTGGTGAAGCGGCTTTTCGTGCGCTGCTGCGAACTGCGGCTCCACGCAGTTCAAAGACCAAGCGAAACCCGCTCGGTGGGGCGGCTTGTCCGCGTTTTGCGGCTGCGCTTACGCTTCGCTGCAAAACTGCCGCTGCGCGGCAAATTCGCTGCGCGAATTGCGGACAAGCCGATATTGATTATAACGCGTTCCTTAGCCGCTCTACGCAATCTTTGACAAGCTCGGCGGCTTTGAGGATCTCCGAGCGCGTATTGCTCTCCGAAAGCGTCAGGCGAAGCGAACCGAGCGCGTATTTTTCGGGAGTTCCGATAGCGCGGAGAACATGCGACGCGGTTTGCTTGCCCGAACTGCAAGCCGAAGCCGCCGACGCGCACACTCCGAACAGGTCAAGGCTTTGCACCAGCGCTTCTCCGTCGATATTTTCAAACGAGAAGTTTACGTTTCCGCATAACCGCGCGGTTTGGCTGCCGTTCAAACGCGAGTGCGGAATTTCGGAAAGCCTTGATATCAGCATATCGCGCAGTTCGGCGATCTTCACGGCGCGTTTTTCAATATCGTGCGTGATATCCTCGATAGCCGCGCCCAGAGCGGTTATCGCCGCGACGTTCTCCGTGCCGGAACGTATTCCGCGCTCCTGACCGCCGCCAAAGATCATTGGAGAAAGCGGTGCGCCCTTTCTCGCGAAAAGCAGACCGCCGCCCTTTATCCCGCCTATCTTGTGCGCGGAGACGGATAGGTAGTCCGCGTTTAGAATCCGCATATCAATGGGAAGCGAGCCGACCGCCTGAACAGCGTCTACATGGAACAAAACGCCGCGTTCTTTACATATTTCGGCAATTTCTCCGACGGGTTGAATAGTTCCGATTTCATTGTTAGCCGCCATAACGGACACCAGCGCGGTGCAGTCGTCAATTGCTTCGGCAACCTGTTCGGCGTTTATCAAGCCGTCCGCGTTTGGTTCGAGATAAACGGCTTCAAAGCCTCGTCTTTCGGCTTCACGAAACGCGTTCAGCACAGCGTGATGCTCTATCCGCGTGGTAATCATCCTGCGCCGACCGCCCCTGTTTAGTGCGGAGAATATCGCAAGGTTATCGCTCTCGGTGCCGCCGCTTGTGAAAATAATTTCATCGGGAGCCGCCCCCAAAGCCGCCGCGCACTTTTCCCGCGCTTCAATTATAGCCAGAGCCGCTGACTGTCCCGCGCCGTGCGGGGAAGACGGGTTCGCGAAATTTGCCGTTAAAAACGGCAATGCCGCTTCCAATGCCTTGGGATTAATTGGCGCGGAAGCGGCATTGTCCAAATATATCATTGTTTTACTCCAAAATTATAGTGAACGGTCCGTCGTTTACAAGCTCCACTTTCATATCGGCGCCGAAAACGCCTTTTTCAATGTGTATCTCCCGAGCGCAAAGTTCGCAGAAATACTCATAGAGCCGTTCGGCTTCTTTAGGCTCCATAGCCGCGAGGAAGTTCGGTCGGTTTCCTTTTCGACAGTCGGCGTACAGCGTGAATTGCGAGATTATCAATAATTCTCCGTTCACGTCCTTTAAAGAAAGGTTGGTCTTGTCATTTTCATCGGCGAAAATCCGCAGTCCTATCAGCTTTTTTGAGAGCCGTGCGCAGTCCGATTCGGTGTCCTCCGCGCCCGCCCCGAACAGTACCAAAAAGCCGTTCTTTATCGCGCCGACCGTTTTTCCGTTTACCGAGACGCTTGCACGCTCCACTCTTTGTATAACCAGTTTCATAATTTTCCTTTATCGTAAACTGTCACTCACAGCGTAATTTTCAAAACGGCAATCATCTGTGGTGACCACCTCCGCCGCCATGGTGACCTCCTCCGCCACCGCCGCCGTGATGTCCGCCCGAAGAGCTGGAGTGGGTGTGCGAGGTGGTGTATTCGCGAACAAATTGGTCTACTTGCCTTGTAACGTTGGTGCAGCGCCTGTCGACGTAGCTTGAAGCGCTTACCGGGGCTTTTTTCTTATATCCCTTAACTTTACCGTGCACAATGGCAACGCTTATAAAAACGGACACCGCGATGATCATTAGGAATCCCGTCGGGTGCTGAATGATAAAATCTCCGAAAAGAACCAAAACTGCGGTAAAGCCGCTGCCGCCGTAGCGTTTTACACATTTCGCGTACTCGTTGACCGCCGAGGCGTAATCATAGCCGCCGTATGTGTGAGTACTCTCGTTGTAGGCGTATTTGTTGCCTTGCGGTTCTCCGAGCTTGTCGTATATCCTGTTGAGCATTCGGGTGGTTTTGCCTTGAAATTTTTTAACCGCGCCGCCGTCGGTGGATATCCAGTCCTCATAAGTACTGTATAGCGGAACGTTATAGCTGTTCAAAAACATCAGCATTATCGATTTTGTATACGCTCCGAATACCTCGTCGGAAAAGTCGTCTGTGAACATTTTGTCGCTTTTGCCTTCCAGATCTCTCGTAATGACCACTCCGACATTCGTGTGAGTTTTCTTTGCGGTTTTTTCGAGAATTTCCAAAAGAGCGCTTTCCTCGGAGTCGGTAAGGCAGTTGTCGAAGTCGGCAATCAGCGCGTATTCACCGGCAAAGCCCGTTTTCTTTATCAAAGAGCGGTCGTTATAGGTGGATTCGATAAAGTTTTCGTCGTATGACGTTTTAACAAGTCTGCCGTCCGCGTTCGCCCGTCTGTCCGTAAAAAGCACGGCTGTCAGCGCGGTAATAAGTGCGAACATTGTAAGGAGAATTGCCGCCGCGCGTTTCATTTTATGTTTAACCAAAGAACAGCCCTCCCAACAATGCAGCGATAATAAAAATGCCCAAAAACAGCCCTGCGCCGAAGAAAAATTTCTTAACGGGAGAGACCGGCAATTCTCCGAACATAGTGCCCGTTTGTCCGTTCATCGCGAACTCGTAATCCTTGCCTTTGTAGGTGTAGTTCAGAAACCATACGGGCAGCATCGCGTATATGTATTGCTGATTTTTGTAAATTACGCTGCAATTCACGTCGGTGAGCTTCGTGTATACCGAAGCCAGTCTGCGTATCTCTTCCTCGGCGGCCTTGCCTATGCGCTCGTCAAGACGCGGCGCGGCATCCTCCTTGGTAACGTCGTATTTTTCTGCGGCGCAGCCCGAAAGGTAACTCATGTTGAACGGCTTTAAACCGCCGTAATCAAACGGTTCAATGCTCTCCATAAGACTGTCGTCAATGCGTTTTGAACCGTCGTACGGCACGCGCACGAAAACCATATCGCAGTCGCGCTCCACATTATAAACTTTTGTGTGAGTGTATGTGGTGTTACCCGTGCTCCACGAACGGACGGTAAGTCCCGTAGCGGTGAGGTGCGCTTCGGTTTGTCCGCTTTTCAGCCAATACGGAACATACAGCGCCGAGATGTTCTGCAGCTGCGCTTCGGTTTTGAAACCGTTTGGCAGAAGAAATTTTCCGCTTGTAAACTTCTTAAAGTTTTCTTCCGCTTGCTCGCGCGTAGTTTGAAACGGAATTATCACATCGGGTTTGAATTCTCCCGAGAGCCGTCCCGAAAGTATAACGGGCGTGTGGCAGAAATGGCACCTCGTCGACGCGGTAAGCGAATCGCAGATAACGTTCGCGCCGCAGTTCGGACAGGAATACAAAGCGCTTTGTCCCGTGAACTCTTCGTCGGTTATCTGCTGCTCGGTAAGCTCCGGTTCGTTGGTTTCCAAGTCAACGTTCGAGTCGCGCTTTAAGAAAATCTCTCGAATTTCATCGTCCGTAAACGTGCTGTCGCAATAAAAGCATTTAAAACGCCGCAGCGCGTTGTCGTATTCCAATGCCGCATTGCAGTTCGGGCATTGATATGTAACGGTCTGTACTGTATCCATATTTTCCCCTCATACTTTTAACAATTTACCTTGATTTCCTTGAGCACTTTGCCAATGCTGTCGTTAATGACCAAATCGGCGTTGGCGGAAAGTTCGCTTTTGTTTATTACAACTATGTATTTGCCCTTAAAGTATCCCACAAGACCCGCAGCGGGGTAGACGGCAAGCGACGTACCGCCAATTATCAGCGTATCGGCGGCGGATATCTCGCGGATAGCGTTCTCGATGTCCTCGGTTTTAAGGCTCTCCTCATAAAGCACCACGTCGGGTTTTATCGTTCCGCCGCATTCGCATTTCGGAATACCCCCACACTCCGTTCCCGCCGACAGAGGAAAGAATTTTCCGCATTGCATACAGTAATTACGGTGAACGCTGCCGTGAAGTTCGATAACGTTTTTGCTTCCCGCCGCCTGGTGAAGCCCGTCGATATTTTGCGTTATCACCGCATGGAGCTTTCCCGCTTTTTCCAGTTCCGCCAGCTTTTTGTGAGCCGCGTTTGGCTTAGCATTCGGAAAAATCATTCTATCCTTGTAGAACCTATAAAATTCCTCGGTTTTATGCGTGAAAAACGTGTGCGAGACTATCTGCTCGGGCGGGTAGTCATATTTCTGATTGTACAAGCCGTCTTGGCTTCGGAAATCGGGTATCCCGCTTTCCGTTGAAACGCCCGCGCCGCCAAAAAACACTATGCGGCTGCTTTCATCAATTATCTCCTGTAATGTTTTAGCCATTTTTTCCTCCTGTATCACGGCACCAGTCTGCCGTCGGAAATTCGCACTAATCTCTGCGCTTTCCGAGCGGTTTCCTCGTTATGAGTTATCATCACTATCGTTTTACCTTTTTTGCTTAAATTGTCAAGAATTTCCAGTACTTCCGCGCCCGAGCGGCTGTCGAGATTTCCGCACGGCTCATCGGCAAGTATGATCTGCGGGTCGGCGGCGATGGCTCTGGCGATTGCCACTCTTTGCTGCTGTCCGCCCGAAAGTTCGCTTGGACGGTGCAGCGCTCTGTCCGAAAGCTTCACGCTGTCAAGCGCATTAAGAGCTATCTCGCTTCGTTTGTTTTTCGGAATCTTTCTGTAAAGAAGCGGCAGCTCGACGTTTTCCAACGCCGTAAGGCTCGGGATAAGATTGAAACTTTGGAACACAAAGCCGATCCTGCGGCTGCGTATTTCCGAAAGCGCCCTGTCCGACAGACCCGCGACATCCTCGCCGTCAAGAAAGTATTTTCCCGAGGTCGGCGTGTCAAGACATCCGAGAATGTTCATCAGCGTCGATTTTCCCGAGCCGGAACTGCCGATTATCGTTACATATTCGCCGTCCGCTATATCGAGCGACACGCCGTCCAGAGCCTTAACAATTTGTCCGCCCGTTTTGTAATGCTTGTGAAGATTTTCCGCGCGAATTGCCATATTTACACACTCCTAAAGAAAATTATCTTTAGTGTGCGCGTTTTTCGGCAAATTATTCGCGCGTACTCTCGATTATGTCCGCGATATATGAATATTCGGGAAAATCGTTTAACAGACGTTTTTTGCATTTTGCAAGAAAATCCGTGCGAAGCTCGGGGTGGTCGCGCATGGCTTGTTTGGCGCCCCAAAGGTGCGTGAAGTCGCTCTGCGGACGGAAAAGATCGTCCTTGTTGAGAAGCGTTTTAACGGGAGTGTCGGTGAAGTCCGCGCACATAGCGACAAGACGCTGCTCTGCGAACACCATATATTTCAGGAAATCATCGCATTTTACCGCAGACTTCATAAACGATATCGCCTGCGAGGTGTAAAATTCTTTGAAGTCGTTATCGGGAATGTAAAGAAACGCAGTGTTAAGCGGCAGAACGCTTTCGGAGAAATTCGGAAGAACGTGCCCGCGCGTTTTGAAAAAAGAGAGCGGCGGGTAAATGCCGTCGGAAATGTCTTCGCGGTGCGCCGCGATTATCTCATTGCCGAATTCGGGATTTTTCCACGCGATGAAGTCGGTGTCAATCATCACGATTGGCGCGTTCATTCCGCGCAGAGCCAGAAGCTTCGCGCCCGCCCAGAACATCTTCGGGTCAATGCCCTCTAAATCGTCCGCGACGCAGACGTTAACGCCGTTCCAGACATCTGTAAAACCTATTTTGCGGTAGTATTCGGCGAACGCTTTGTCGCAGCATAGAGTTATACAGCCGCCGTTTTTTCGCCATTGCAAAGCGGAAAAAGCCGTACAGTACAAATCAAAATCCTCCGCGTGGGGAAATCTCGCCCCTTTAGCCGCCGCGGGCGCAAACGACGCGATGTGAATGGCGTTCATAAGTGCTCCTTAACAGTACTTGTGCTTTTGCTTATAGGTCACGACCGCGACGATAGCAAACGCTGCCGCGCTTGCCAAAGCCACGGATCCTCCCACGATTATCGCCGTTAAATAACTGTTATCCGTGCCGTTTTTGACGTAGATGGCATAGGGAATAATATTCTTGTCTACATTTTTATGGTTATAGATGTTGTATTCCGTGTCGTATATCTCCCAGAGCCTATTATACATATTTGTTCTTATCGTGGGAGTTATGTCCATAGATATCCCGCGGAACTCGAACCTCGGCGCGTTGGGATCAAGCGGCACGGGTTCCGATTTGTCCAGACTTTTCAAAAGCTCGATATCCTCCGGTTTGTCAGCCGCGAGAACCGCGTATTTCTGATCGTCGATATTTTCCTCATAGCCAAGCTGAATCAGAAAATAATACCTCAATGTGTCTTTTCCCACCGGTATACCGAAAACGGTGTTCGTAACGTGATCGTAACCCAGCTTGCCCAGTGTAGTCTCAACGCTGCCTTTGACGTTCAAATTATGCTGAAGCTCATTGGGAGCCATAATATTGAGATCGCGTTCAACTCCGGAGTACATTAGGCAGCCTTTTATACCAAAAACCATGATATAGCCGCCCGTGTAGCAGATCAGCAAAAGCAGCACAAATATCAAAATTTTTTTAATGCTCATAAATAACCTCAAATGTTGTGTATTCCGTATCCGAAGCGGTCAAGCGGGCATTTTATCAGCGTTTCCAGCATTATGCGGTCGTATTCGTCCAACGCGGACAGTTTCGATAACGCCGCGGCAAGAGGGAAACTCCCGAACAGTCCGTTTAAAAATTCAAACGAACTTCCGAAGCTGCCATATCGGAATGAGCCGTAGTTCTGCGGGAACAGTCGGAACAGCCACTCCCATTCCCACTCGGAAAATCCGGCGAAGCTGCCGAAGCTGCCGTATCGGAACGAACCGTAGCCTTGCGAGAACAAGCGGAACAACCACTCCCATTCCCACTCGGAAAATCCCGCGAAGCTGCCGAAGCTGCCATATTGGAAAGAGCCGTAGTTCTGCGAGAACAGTCGGAACAGCCACTCCCATTCCCACTCGGAAAATCCCGCAAAACTTCCGAAACTGCCATATCGGAATGAGCCATAGTTCTGTGAAAATAGGCGGAACAGCCATTCCCATTCCCATTCGGAGAAGCCTTTGAAGCTCCCGAATTTAAAGGAGCCGAATAAGCTTCCAAAATTTCGGAAAAGCTCCCAAAGGTTGCCATACGATGTAAATTGCGTATACGAAAACGACCCGCTCCCGTAACTTATAAATTCAAAAGAACCGTGCGGCGTGCTTGACGGGTATTCGGGGCGGCTTTCTTGCTCTGTTTCGCCGCCGGAGGAACCGAACGTCTTGACGGGCAGCGGCTTTCCTCCGAATATCTCGGCAAGCTTTTCATTCAGTCTCTCATCGTCCGCAGAGAGTTTTTCCAGTTTTTGGGCGTATTCCTCACCGCCGTGCTCTTTCAGCCATTTTACAAGGCTGCCCGCGAGAAAATATCCGCGCAGCGACGCAATATCAAGATTTTCCGCTATTTCACAGGCCTTCAGCACTTTTTTCTTGTTAAGCCACAAAGCACAATTCACAGGCAACCCTCCTTTCATATAATACAAACCATATATGTATGATCAATTCTCGGACAATTTGATACATAATAATTATAACACAAACCGCAGAAGTTTTCAACATATTTTATAAAAAATATTTTTTCGCAAACGTTTTTTTGAGATTTTTAAGGAAATCATACGCAAAATAGAAATGTTTTGGTGTGCGTCGAATACGTGCTCACGCCGCATTGGGGCGCTCTGCTGTGCGTGAGGAAAAGCCGCTTACCGAAGCCGTTGTTCGGCGCAGAGTCAAAAACGGAGAATTCCCCCGAAAGACGGGGGAATGAAAAAAATTTAAGATCTAACCTGTTCCAAATCTTCAAGTTCTTCCTTTTCCTCAAGCTCCACGTCTTTGGCGTGAGCGGCTTGTATTTCGGGGTCGAAAGAGAGCATAGGCTCAACGTCGGTCTTGTGCAAAATACGGCGGTCAACGTAGTTTTTGGTAAGTTTTACGACTACAGGCAGAAGTGCGATTACGCCGATGAGGTTCGGAACCATCATAAGTCCGTTGAACGTGTCGGAAATGTCCCAAGCCAGCGAGCTTGTCATAACTGCGCCCGAAATCATCATAAGTACGAAAAATACCTTGTAACCCTTAGCTGCTTTAGTACCGAACAGATACTCGAAGGACTTGGAGCCGTAATGCGACCAGCCGACAACGGTCGTAAACGCGAACAGCAGCAGTGCAACGCTCACAAATACTGTACCGAACGGTCCGAAGTATTTGCCAAAGCTGTCCGCGACCAGAGTGGCGTCGTTGGTGCCTTCGGCGACCGCGCCCGTGTTAAGGTCTATTTTGCCGCTGGAAAGCACTACCACTGCGGTCATCGTGCAGACTACCATCGTGTCCGCAAACACCTCAAAAATGCCCCACATACCTTGCTTTACGGGTTCGCGAACGTTGGAAGCGGAGTGCACCATTACAGATGAGCCGAGACCCGCTTCGTTTGAAAAAACGCCCCGCTTGCAGCCTTGCGTTATGATTTCTTTTATCGTCACTCCCGCAAAGCCGCCCGCGACCGCCTTTATACCGAATGCAAATTTGAAAATGCTGCCAAAAATAGCGCCGAGATTTGAAACGTTCATAAAGAAAATGATAAGGCAGCCGAGTATATAAGCGCACGCCATAAACGGCACAACGCGCTCTGCGAAAGACGCTATCCTTTGCAGACCGCCTAGTATGATAAGTCCGCCCAAAATCATCAGCACAACGCCGATTATAATGCGGGTCCATTTAATGTTTCCGAAAGCCGTGCCCAAGTCCGCGCCCGCAGGCAGAACATTGTCGAGGTTGATGACTATTTTGTTTATCTGCCCCATATTTCCAATGCCGAACGACGCGAGTATGGCGAACACCGAGAATATGCACGCGAGTACTTTGCCGAGCATTTTACAGTGCTTATAGCTGCCCAAGCCGTCCTGTAAGTAATACATCGCTCCGCCGCTCCACTCGCCCTCGGAGTTCTTGCGTCGGTAGTAGATTCCGAGAACGTTCTCGGAAAAGTTAGTCATCATACCGAAGAACGCCGCGATCCACATCCAAAAGACCGCGCCCGGACCGCCGATAACAATAGCGGAAGCCACGCCCGCTATGTTGCCGGTGCCTATAGTCGCGGCAAGCGCCGTGCAAAGCGCCTGAAACTGCGATACTGCGCCGTCTTCCTTGTTCTTGCGCGCCTTGCTCTTTCTGGAGAACAGACCGCCTATCGTGTTCATCCACCATGTTTTCAGGTGAGATATCTGGAAGAATTTTGTTGAGCAAGTGAGAATTATTCCCGCGCCGATAAGCAGGATAAGTCCCATTTTTGTCCAAACGAAATCCTTAATAAGCTCGTTTACTTCGGCAATTTTGTCGGCAAGCGTGGGAGCTGCTTGAGCGGCTTCTTCGCTCATTGCAACCAAGCCTGACAAAAAATTCATAAAATTCCACCTCATTTGTGTTTTGTTAAAATATTAAAATTATTATAACATATTTCTTTCGTAATTGCAATGGTTTTTTCGACATTTGTGTATTTTTTGCCAAACTTTTGCAAAAAAGGAAGAACTTGTAGATATGCTGCGAAATTGCAATCGATCGCCAAGAGACTACAGTGCGTTAAAACTTAAGGCAATACCGCACAGAGATTGTCGTTCGATTGCGCCGCAGATTTTTTGGCAGATTGTACAAATCTGACGCAGACGGGCTGACGCCCGTCAAGGAAGATTTGTGCAAGATGACGGAAAATATGCAAGCAAGCGGACGGCAAAGCGCGAAGCGCGGTCTTTGTGCGGTGTTGCCTTAAGTCGTCTCCGTTTTTGAAATATCGTATATAATAAAGGCGGAGCACAATTAAATCACGAAAATCTCTTGACAAATCACAGCGAAATGGGTTATAATAAATAATAAGTGAATAATTCCCCAAAGGAGATAAAATATGAGAAGAACAAAAATAGTATGTACAATGGGTCCCGCAACGAAGACCGACGAGGTTCTGCGTCTGCTTATCGAGAACGGAATGAACGTAGCGCGGCAGAACTTTTCGCACGGCACTCAGGAGAGCCAAAAAAAGGCTCACGACCAGATCGTGCGCGTGGCTAAAGAGCTTGGAAAGCCCGTGGCGACCTTGCTTGACACAAAAGGTCCCGAAGTGCGGCTGAAGAAATTCAAGGGCGATAAAAAAGTCGAGATAAAAACGGGCGACACGTTTGTGCTTACTACCGCCGACGTCGAGGGTGACAGCTCACGCGTTTCCATAACTTATAAGGAACTTCCCGACGATATCGAGGTCGGTACGGAGATTCTTATAGACGACGGCAACGTTATCATTCGATGCTCGGATATAATCCGCAATTCCGACGGCACCGCTGAGATCGTCTGCACCGTGCTGAACGGCGGAGTTCTCTCAAACAACAAGGGCGTGAACGTTCCGGGCGTGAAGCTTTCCATGCCGTATCTCTCCGAGGCGGACATTTCCGATATACGATTTGCGGCGCGTGAGGGTTTCGATTTTGTCGCGGCTTCGTTTGTTACTTGTGCCGACGATGTTATGGCGGTGCGTAAGATCCTTGAGGAAGAGGGCAGAGCGGATATACGCATTATCGCGAAAATCGAGAACGGCGAGGGCGTAAAAAATATCGACGATATCCTCCGTGTTTCCGATGGAATAATGGTCGCGCGCGGCGATATGGGCGTGGAAATTCCGTTCGAGCAGATACCGCAGATACAGAAAATGCTCATTAAAAAGGGCTATAACGCCAATAAGCAGGTCATCACGGCTACGCAGATGCTTGAAAGTATGATACACAATCCGCGTCCGACAAGAGCCGAGACAACCGATGTCGCGAACGCTATTTATGACGGCACATCGGCGATTATGCTGTCGGGCGAGACGGCGGCGGGCGATCACCCCGTCGAGGCGGTCAAGACGATGGCGCTTATCGCGGAGACCACCGAGAACGCGATAAATTACAAAAAGCGCTTTCACGCTCTGGAGGCGAAGAGTACGGTGAATGTGTCGTCGGCTATCTCGCACGCGACCGTTGCCGCCGCGATCGACCTTGGCGCTACGGCGATAATCACGGTAACGAAAACGGGAACCACGGCGCGTATGATATCGCGCTATCGCCCCGAATGTCCGATAATCTCCTGTACGACAAGCGAGGTCACATGGCGGCAGATGGCGCTGTCGTGGGGCGTAATACCTCTGATGACCGAGGAAACGATGACCAACACCGACGACCTCATTCACCAGGCTGTGCAAAAGGCTGTGGAGGCGGGACTTCTGAAAAACGGCGATCTTACGGTTATTACGGCGGGTGTGCCGTTGGGCGTTTCGGGAACCACAAACCTTATGAAAGTGCACATAGTCGGAGACGTGCTTGTTACGGGAACAGGTGTTACGAAAGGCTCTGTGACGGCTCCGGTTTGCGTAGCGCAGACCGAAGAGGACGCTCTCGGTCGTTTTGAAGCGGGGCAGATACTCGTTATCGAGAAAACGTCAAACGCCATTTTGTCCGTAGTTAAAACGGCGGCAGGTATCATTACGGAAGAAGACGGCGCGGACAGTCACGCCGCTATAGTCGGAATGACGCTTGATATTCCCGTTATCGTGGGCGCGAAGAATGCAGTGCAGATACTCAGGAGCGGTACGGCGGTCACTATCGACGCGGATAAAGGAATAGTTTCATCGGGGAACGCTTAAATCGGCGAATGGTTGGCAGTATGCGGTTATGCCGCGGGTCGTAATTGCTCTTTTACCCGCATACAATATTATTAAGGCAAAGCACTTGTCAACCAAAGGTTTATATTGTCAACTATGTTTTTTGGGGGTAAATTTTATGTGCGGAATAGTTGGATATTTGGGGAGCCGCGACTGCACTTCGGTGCTGATGGACGGTTTGGAAAAGCTGGAGTATAGGGGCTATGACAGCGCCGGGATAGCGGTATTTGAGGGTAAGGAGATAAAGACCGTAAAAACGCGCGGCAAGCTCTCGGCAATGAAAGAGAAGCTGGAAATCGAGGGCAGACCGATTGGGCACTGCGGTATCGGGCACACGCGTTGGGCGACTCACGGCGAACCCTCGGACGTGAACTCGCATCCGCACTCTAATGGGCGCGTGACGATCGTACATAACGGAATTATCGAAAACTACGCGGAGCTTAAAGAGTTTTTGACCGAGCAGGGTTATACGTTTCTTTCACAGACGGATAGCGAGGTTGTGGCGTGTCTTTTGGATTACTACTATTCCGAACGCAATCCCGGACGCGCTATCACGGAAACAATAAAAGAACTTCGCGGAAGTTACGCTTTGGGCATAATTTTCAAGGATTTTCCCGAAAGAGTGTACGCGGCGCGGCGCGGAAGTCCACTTATTGTCGGAGTGGGCGAGGGCGAAAGCTTTATAGCCAGCGACATACCCGCGTTTTTGAAGTACACGAAAAACTACGTGCTTCTCGAGGATAACGAAATAGTTCGTCTTGACGCGGAGGGCGCGAAATTTTACGACGTTCACGGTATCCCGATAAAAAAGGAAGTGCAAACAGCCGAGTGGGATATTGAACAGGCGCAGAAATGCGGTTTTCCGCACTATATGCTCAAAGAGATACACGAGCAGCCCGACGTTGTACAAAAAACGCTTGACAGCTTGGTAAAGGACGGCGTTCCCGATTTTTCGGAGATAGGTCTTACCGACGAA
The DNA here is from genome assembly GCA_947629945.1 of uncultured Clostridia bacterium. GTDB lineage: Bacteria > Bacillota > Clostridia > Oscillospirales > Ruminococcaceae > CAG-115. Next base: position 24,522 of record CANRFR010000005.1, read on the forward strand.
ATGCTCCGCGGCGTTCACAGAGTGTTTATTGTGGCTTGCGGAACGGCAATGCACGCGGGAATTATTGCACGTTACGCAATTGAGAAGCTGGCGCGCGTTCCCGTCACCGTTGAGATAGCCAGCGAATTCCGCTATATGGAGCCGATCGTCGGCGAGGGAGATCTTGTGATTGTTGTGTCGCAGTCGGGCGAGACCGCCGATACAAAGGCGGGCTTGGAGCTTGCGAAATCGCTTGGCGCGAAAACTCTGGCGGTCGTCAACGTAAAATACTCCGCGATAGCCCGCGAAGCGGATATGTGCATAAACACTTTGGCGGGTCCCGAGATAGCGGTGGCTTCCACAAAGGCATATTCCGTGCAGATAGCCTCGCTTTATCTGTTGGCGTTCCGATTTGCTTACGCGCGCGGAATAATACTCGAAAGCGAGCTGAAACGTCTTACGGCGCAGCTCTGCAAAACGCCCGACGCGATACGGCGGGTGATCGCGCAGGAGGACGAGTGCCAATTCATCGCGTCGCAGCTTATCAATACAGAAACGCTGTTCTTTATCGGTCGCGGGTTCGATTACGCGTTGTCGCTTGAAGGTTCTCTGAAGTTGAAAGAGATAACCTACATTCACTCCGAAGCGTATGCGGCGGGAGAATTAAAGCACGGTACAATCTCGCTTATAGAGCATAACGTTCCGGTTATCACCGTTGCCACGCAAAGCAAGGTTTTGGAAAAGACCATAAGTAATATGGAGGAGGTTAAGGCGCGCGGCGCGTTTATTATAGCGCTTTGCCGCCGTGAGACAACCTTCGCCGAGGGCACGGTGGATTTAAGACTGAACTTCGATTTCGGCGGACTTGACGATATGCTCGTACCTTTGCCTACGGTTTGCGCTTTGCAGCTTATCGCGTACTATTCAAGCGTTCTGCGCGGCAACGACCCCGACAAGCCCCGCAATCTTGCGAAGTCGGTTACGACCGAATAAACTGATGCGCCGAGAATGATTTTCGGCGCATTATTGCGTCAAAAAATCGCTTGCAATTTTTACTTGTATATGTTATAATAAAGTGATAGCCGTAAAGCGGCGTATAATAAAGAAAACGTTGGAAACGTACAGAGAAAGCGTTAAAATTTCAATGGGCATAACATTGGTATTGAAAAAACATAATTTTTTTGTTTATATGAACACTTTTAAGAAGAATAAAGGGAGATAAAAATGCAAATTCCGAAGCGAATAGCAAGCGGGCTTATAAACGCGCTGAAAGGCGGAGTAGTTCCGCGTGTTGGTTTGGGTTATATAGCGGTGGGTCGCGACAGCGAGATAAACGCGCTGCTGCACGACGTGGCAATAGCCGAGGACGGCGGCGCGTTTTTCCGTTTTATTGTGGGAAAATACGGCAGCGGAAAGAGCTTTCTGCTGCAAACAATGCGTCAGCACGTTATGGACAGAGGTTTCGCTGCGGCGGACGCGGACTTGTCTCCCGAGCGGCGGCTTATGGGAACGAAAGGGCAGGGCTTGGCGACTTACCGTGAACTGATGATGTCACTGTCCGTCAAGGCCAAGCCCGACGGAGGGGCGCTGTCGCTGATACTTGAGAAGTGGATAAACGGCGTTCGCACAGAGGTTCTGGGGAGCGGTATGGCGGCGGACAACCCGTTTTTCGACGTTGAAGTGGAAAAGCGCATTTTCGCGAAAATAAACGGACTGAACGATATGGTTCACGGCTTTGATTTCGCGGCGGTCATCGCGGCTTATTACAGAGCCTTCCGCGACGGCGACGACGAAAAGTCCGCGAAAGCCGTGCGCTGGCTGCGCGGCGAGTACTCTACGAAAACAGAAGCCAAAGCCGACCTCGGCGTGAACGTCATTATTTCCGACGACAACTGGTACGATTATATTAAGCTGATGTGCGCGTTTCTGGTAAGCGCGGGATACAAAGGCTTGGTGGTGATGATAGACGAACTTGTTAACGTGATGAAGATACCGAACTCCACGACGCGTCAGTACAATTATGAAAAAATACTTATGATGTATAATGATTGTATGCAGGGAAAGGCTTCACACCTTGGAATTATTATGGGCGGTACGCCGCAGTGTATCGAGGACACGCGGCGCGGAGTGTTCAGCTATGACGCTTTGCGCTCGCGTTTGGAGCGCGGACGTTTCGCAACGGACGAGGTTCACGATATGCTAGCGCCGATAATCCGCTTAAATCCGCTGACCTACGAGGAACTCACCGTGCTTACGGAAAAGCTATCGGAAATTCACGCGGGACTGTACGGCTACGAGCCGCGCATTACTCTCGAGGACAGAATTTATTTCGTCAAAGCGGAGTTTGAGCGCGTGGGAGCACAGACTAACGTAACACCGCGCGAGATGATACGCGATTTTATAGAGCTTTTGAATATCGCCTACCAAAATCCCTATAAAACCATTCCTCAGCTTATGGGCGAGGACGAATTTACATTCTCCGAGGGCGAGGGAGAAAACGCCGACGGCGCGGACGGGTTTGAGGACTTTGAGCTATGAACTTTTTAATGGAGCGTTAAAATGAATAAAAAAAGCGTTTACATCATGGCGTCCATGCTGGCGTTTTCAATAATGGTCAATTTGTTGGACGCCGTGTTTCACCCTAATTATTTTGTGAAAGTACCGATAAAAATCGTGTTCTTTTTGGCTTTGCCCATACTCTTTTTTGCGGTAAATAAAACGGAGTTTTCGGAATTTAAAAAACTGTTCGTTTTCAAAAAACGCGGGATTTTAAAATCGTTATTGCTCGGCGCTGCGGTTTATGCGGTCATAATGGGCGCGTACTTTTTGTTGAGAAATATAATCGATTTCTCAAGAGCCGCGCAAAGCCTTACCGATGGTATGGGGATTACGGCGGGCAATTTCATTTATGTTTCGTTGTATATTTCGCTTATGAACTCGTTTTTGGAAGAGTTTTTCTTCAGAGGTTACGGGTTTATTGCCCTGAAAAAATACACAAGCCGCAAATTCGCGTACATATTCAGTTCGGGGGTGTTCGCGCTCTATCATATCGGTATGCTTATCGGAATGTTTAACCTTGGCGCATTGCTCCTGTTGCTTTTCGGGCTTATCGCGGGCGGCTGTATTTTCAATTACTTAAACGAGAAAAACGGGAATATTTACTCGTCATGGTTTGTGCATATGTTCGCCAATTTCGCTATAAATACTATCGGAATGATTTTGTTCGGCGTGATTTGATATAAAACGCGGACGGAGCTCGTCCGGCGGACGGGTTTGAGGATTTTGAACTGTACCATGGTAAAAATACGGAGGATAAAATATGGAACTTATTATGCAGCCGACTACTTCAACGTGCGGACAGGCGTGTATCGCTATGATCGCGAAAAAGAGCGTTGAGGAAGTAATAAAAGATATGAAAACAGACGCGCCGACAAGTATCGGTCAACTTATAGAGATACTTGATTTTTATGGTATCAAACACGCGGAAAAAAATAAGCGTATCTCCAAAAAAAATCCCGCACCTTATAAATACTCTATATTAACAGTCCATACAAACGAGGGATATACACATTGGACGCTGTTTTGCGACGGTCGGTATTTCGATCCGGAGTTCGGTTTGGTTGAGGGCGAGTATACTCACGGGAAAATCACGTCATTTTTAGAGATATATGACGACTGACCGGTCGCATATTTTTAACGGAACAATAGTGATGTAAAGATCATATAATAAAGCGAGGGAAATTCCCCCCAATCCAAAAAGAAAGGAGCTTTAAGTATGTTCTTCTTCGGTTTTCCTATCGGCAGACGTTTGAACCGCTCTTGCGGCTGCAATCGCGACAACGATAACCGCAACAACGGCTGCTGCTGCCGATAATTGATTTTTCGCGGCGCACTTTAATTGTCAACTGTCAATTGTACATTGTCAATTGTAAAGTGCGCCGTTTTTGAAAGGGGCTTTCGGACGGGCTATGGACGTTTTTTACAGATACGCGCCGTTTATTCAAGATTACATTTACCGAAACAAGTGGGAAGAATTGCGCGAAATTCAAGTGGCGGCGGCAAATGTTATCTTTGACACGGAAGATAATTTGCTGTTGACTTCCGGTACGGCGAGCGGCAAGACGGAAGCCGCGTTTCTTCCCGTTTTAACGCAATTGTGGGAGAACCCCTCGGGCAGCGTGGGCGCGTTGTACATCTCGCCGTTGAAGGCTCTGATAAACGACCAGTTTGAGCGTCTGGAAGAACTTTTGGAGGAAGCGGATATCCCCGTGACGAAATGGCACGGCGACGCGTCTCAAACTCAAAAGAAAAAGCTGCTTAAAAACCCGCGCGGAGTTATGCAGACCACTCCCGAAAGCCTTGAAAGTCTGCTTATACGAAACAGTTCGGGAGTTCACCGGCTTTTTTCCGACCTGCGGTTTATAATTATTGATGAGGTGCACTACTTTATGGACAGTGACCGAGGTCTACAGCTTTTGTCCGTTTTGGAGAGATTGCAGCGTATTATCGGCTTTGAGCCGCGCCGTATCGGACTTTCGGCAACGCTCGGCGACCCGTCCAACGCCGAAAAGTGGCTTTCAATGGGAAGTCATGCCGCTTGCGTTACTCCGCTCGTTACCGAAAAAGGACGCAAAGTTCGCTTATCGGTGCGGTTTTTCCCCGTTGCCGAAAAAATACCGCACAAGGACAGCAAGGTGCTGCTTGAAAATTACTACAACTATTTATACGAGACAACCCACGGTAAACGCTGTATCTTGTTTTCAAACAGCAAGGGCGAGGTCGAGGAGAACATCGCGCATTTGAAGCGTATTTCCGCGGAAAAGCACGCGAGCGACTGCTACTTGGTTCACCACGCGAATATTTCTCCCGCCTTGCGCGAATTTGCCGAACAGCGTATGAGGTCGGGAGAATTGCCCGTTTGTACGGGAGCTACCGTAACGCTGGAACTCGGCATAGACCTCGGGCATTTGGAACGAATAGTCCAGACGGGCTGTCCGCTGACGGTCTCGGGGTTTGTACAGAGACTTGGACGGACGGGGCGGCGCGGCGGTACGGGCGAGATGTATTTCGCGTTCCGACAGGATATGAGCGTGCCGCAAAACGTTTTTTATAAAGATATCAACTGGGATTTCGTTATGTGCATAGCCGAAATTCTTCTTTACACCCGCGAAAAATGGGTAGAGCCTATGTATCTTCCCAAACTTCCGTACAGTCTGCTGTATCACCAGACAATGGCGATAATGGCGGCTTCGGGAAGCGTTCAGCCCAAAGACCTTGCGCGCCGTATACTTACGCTTTCCGTATTTTCGCACGTCACCAAAGAGGACTACACGTTTTTTCTGAAATATCTGCTTGAAAACGGACATCTTGAACGATGTGAGGACGGCGGTTTGCTTATCGGTGAAAAAGGAGAGGCTGTCGTTAATAATTATGAGTTTTTGGCGGTGTTCTCCGTGCCGTTGGAATTCACCGTGCGGCACAATTCCGAGGTTATCGGTACTGTGCAAAATCCGTTTCCGCCGAAGTCGCAGTTTGCGCTTGCGGGACAAGCATGGGAAGTGACGGAGCTTGACAAAAAAGCGCTTATCATCTATGTAAAGAAAATCGAGGGAATTTCCGCGAATATGTGGACGGATACGGGAAATGAGTACGTACACACAAAGGTGATGAAGAAAATCCTCGAAATTATCCGTTCGGACGAGCAGTACGCTTTTCTGGACTCGAGCGCGCAAAAACGGCTGAACGATATTCGAACGCTTTGCCGTAATGCGGCGGGCGGAGAACTTATCACGGACAAAATGCTGAGCGGCGGAGTTCTTTCAACAGGCGAGAGAATGGTTCTGCCGATAACGGGGACAAGCTGCGCTGTTTTTCCGTTTCTCGGAACGCGCGGCACCATGGCTTTGATGTACGCTTTGCGCGAACACGGATTTCAAGCGAACGCGTATTTATCGCGGTATATTCCCGTTTGTATCGAGGTGCAGACGGATAAAGGCAGAGACGCGCTTATTTCGGTTTTGAACGCGATAAAAGAAAAGGGCGCGGATAAATATTCTTTCAAGATACCCGAGAATTGCGAAATTTCGGGAAAGTACAACGATTTTATTCCGCGTGAACTGCTCACCAAACAGTATGTTGAGGACTATTTGGATACAACGGAGCTTAAAGCTATGGAATGATACGTTCTTTGACTTGATATTTCACTGCCGAGCGCCGGATTCGGCTTGTAGAAAAAGTGTATTTTCGTTCTCTCCCCCGCGAAGCGGGGGAGAGAACGCTGTTATAAACCGGTTTTTATACAGACTGTTCCCCCGTTGAGCGGGGGAAATTTTATAAAAATTTTTATAAAAACCTCTTGACAAAATTGTGATAATATGATATATTGTATATATGAGATATACACAATATACTCTTAACCGGTAAATCTTTGCAAAGGAAAGCCGAGGCTCTGTGCACAAGAGCGCGGCAAACGGTAAAAATTATGAATATTATAATCACGAACACGGGCGGCGTTCCCATTTATGAGCAAATCGCCGTCCAAATCAAAGGAATGATACTGAACGGTACGCTGAAAGAGGGCGACGCTTTGCCGAGTATGCGGGCGCTTGCACAGGACTTGCGCGTGTCGGTTATTACAACGAAGCGCGCGTATGAGATACTCGAAAGCGAGGGTTTTATTCAGTCGTTTACGGGGCGGGGAAGCTTTGTTTCCGCCGCCGACCCCGAAATGCTGAAAGAGCAAAACCTACGCGAAATCGAGGAACATCTTGGCAAAGCCGCCGAGATTGCCAAGCGCAGCGGCGTTTCGCTCGACGAACTTTGCGATATTCTGAAGCTGTTATTTGAGTAGGAAAGGATTCATTATGGAAAACTGTATCGAAGTTAAGGGCGTTTGCAAAAATTATCCGCAGTTCAGCCTAAAGGACGTGTCGTTCACCGTGCCGTGCGGCTCTGTTGTGGGTTTTATCGGAGAAAACGGCGCGGGAAAGTCAACGTCCATAAAGGCGATTTTGGGGCTTATAAAACCCGACGGCGGCGAAATCACCGTACTCGGTGAGAACTCGCTTAAACTAACCGCCGAAGCTAAGGAGAAAATCGGCGTGGTGTTCGACGGGCTGACGTTTCCCGAAAACCTCACCGTAAAGCAGCTTGACAAGGTTATGAGCGGTATTTACAAGACGTGGAGCAGCGAAAAGTTTTTCGGATTTATGAGCAAATTTGAATTGCCGTTAAATAAAAAATTCAAGACGTTCTCGAGAGGTATGGTAATGCGGCTTTCTATTGCCGCGGCTCTGTCGCACGCCACCGAGCTGTTGGTTCTCGACGAGCCGACAAGCGGTCTGGATCCCGTAATGCGCGCGGAGATTCTCGATATTTTTCTTGATTTTATGCAGGACGAAACGCACTCGATACTTATATCAACGCACATTACAAGCGACCTCGAGCATATTGCGGACTACATCTGCTTTATCCACAAGGGCGAGATAATTTTCACCGAGGAACGCAATGAAATGCTCGAGAAGCACCGTATTCTCAAGTGCACCGAGGAACAGCTCGCCAAAATCGACAAGTCGGACATAATCGGATTGCGAAAAGGACGTTTCCAAAACGAAGTGCTTACGACCAAAGCCGAAAAGTACCCCGATATCCCCGCGGACGCGCCGACTATCGAGGAAATAATGGTGTTCTACGTTAAGGAGGGATAACAATGCGCGGACTTTTATACTGCGGTTTTACTCTTAACAAAAAGTGGTTTCTTTTTTCGGGAATTGTCGCGGCAGTCGGCGCGGCGGTCGGAGCGGTGCTTTTGAACGTTCCGGACGGCGAGGAAAACGCGCAGCTTATCGACACGACCATTCTTTTGTTTGAACTCATAGCGATGCTCCTTTGCCCCGAATGGACGGGTCGCAACCTTGACGCGAACCTCAAAAACAGATTTGCAAATTACATTTTGGCAAGCCCCGTTTCGCGCAATTCGTTTGTTTTGACGGAACTTATCCAAAATTTTATCTGCACGGCGACCGGGTTTGTGATGTGTCTAGCAATGCGCGGAATTATATGCATTTTCGAAAATTCTTTTTGGGATACGAACCATTTGAAATTGCTCGGCGGTATGGCGTTATTTGTGATAGTGTTCAACTTTGCTTTAACTCCGCTAACCATAAAACTTAAAAGCTCCGAAAAAGCGGGGGCGCTCGTTGGAGTGATCGCGGGCTCGGCATTGTATGCCCGGTGATTTTTGGGTACAAAATATCTCACACCGACGATAACGCTTTCAATTTGTTGGACACAATTACGTTCGTTACCGACAAAGCGTGGTTCGCGCCCGCTTATATCGGAGTGTGCGTTGCTCTGCTGGCGGTATTCTACGCTATAACATATCATACGCTTAAGAGAGGGGACGTTTGCTGATGAAAGGTTTGGTTCTGAAAGATGTTTACAATGTGCGGTTTCAGATGTTTTCGGGAATGGCGATATTGATGTTTCCGTATATTCTGATGTTGATATGTGGAATGTTCGACAGCTCCGAGGATAATATCCTGAACGATGAGATTTTTGGCATAAACGGTGGCGTGGTCATGCTTATATTGCTAAGTTATGTTTCAATAACTATGAACTCCTCGTTTATGCTGAACACCATTGTTGACGACAAGCGGAGCGGCTGGGCGAAAATGCAGCGCACCATGCCCATTTCAAGCGCTAAAATAATCGGCGCGAAAATGATAGCCAACGGCGTTATAGTAGGCGGCTTGACGCTTATCGTTATCGTGGTAAATATGATAGGATTTTTCACGCTTGATCTGCCGCTTGAGTTGCTTATCACCGCGCCGCTCGTGTTCGGGTGTCTGCAAATGATAACGCTCTCGGCGGCGACGGTAATGGGATACCGATTCGGGAGCGCGGGAACTATCGTTGGGTATCTCGTTATGGTGCTTTGCATTGCGGCGGGAGCTATCGCGCTGATTTACAATTTGTTAGTCGAAAACATTGACGAGATTGCGTTCCGTGTTATCTGCTATGTGGGAATATCGGCGTTTACCGCCGCTGTGATTATGGCAAGCTGCGCGATAGGAAAAAAGGCGGTCGAACGGGATGTATAAAAGCTTGGCGCAAAGCGTGTGTGACACGGTTTGCGCTTTTTTTGTTAGGTATAATGACGTACACGCGAAATTTCCTCTTGATTTTATTCGCCGAATGTTGTATAATAGTAGTAAAGACGAAATTTTTGGGAAAGGACATTGAAATATGAATATTTGGCATGACGTAAACCCGGCAAGAATAACCCCCGAGGACTTTATAGCTATCGTAGAGATAGAAAAGGGGAGCAAGAAAAAGTACGAGCTTGACAAGCAGACCGGCTTTATAATCCTTGACAGGATTCTTTACACCTCAACGCACTACCCCGCGAACTACGGCTTTATTCCGCGTACTCTCGCGGACGACGGCGACCCGCTGGACGTGCTCATTCTCTGTAACGAGCCTATCGACCCGCTTGTTGAGGTGCGGTGTTATCCAATTGGCGTTATAACAATGCTGGACGGCGGCAAAAACGACGAGAAGATAATCGCTATCCCGTTTGAGGACCCGACTTATAACGCGTATCGCGGCATTGAGGCTCTGCCGTCGCATTTGTTCGAGGAAATGCGGCACTTCTTCTCGGTATACAAACAGCTTGAGGGCAAGACTACCGCAGTGAACGAGGTTCAGGGTCGTGACCAGGCAGTGAATGTTATCAAGCAGTGCATAGAAAATTACAATGAGATCTACGCGCCCGATCATCCTTTCACTCCCGATCATAAGCCGAGCGGAGATAAGAAATGATATTGGCAAGTCAAAGTCCGCGCAGACGGGAGCTTCTAAGCTACATAACCGAGGATTTTACGGTGATGCCCGCCAAGGGAGAAGAAAAAATATCCGAGGGAGCGTCTCCCGAAGAAACTGTGAAAGCGCTTTCTCGTCAAAAGGCGGAGGAGATTCACTCGGAGCACAAGGGCGAGATAATCGTCGCGGCGGACACCGTTGTGGCGATAGACGGTGAAATTCTCGGCAAGCCGCGCGATAAGGAACACGCCGCCGAAATGCTGCGGAAACTTTCGGGGCGCGTTCACAGTGTGTTTACGGGAGTGTGCGTTATCTTTGAGGACGGAAGCGCGGCGAACTTCGCCGAAGAGACCAAGGTCGAGTTTTATCCGCTGTCCGACAAGGAGATAGCCGACTATATAGCCACGGGCGACCCGATGGACAAGGCGGGAGCCTACGGTATACAGGAAAGGGGCGCGGCGAACGTCAAGGGCATAGTCGGGGATTTTTATAACGTGATGGGTCTGCCGGTAGGCAGATTGGCGCGGCTGCTGCGCGGACATATTTAATAGGAGGAGATCATGGCAAAGACTTCATACAGTTATTCTACAAAACAGCATAAATACAAATTGACCTACAATTCACCGGTGATTTTAACGTTCGCAGCGATGTGTCTCGTGGTGCTGATACTGGATTGGCTGACAAGAGGCTTCACGAACCGTCTGCTGTTTATTTGTTACGGGCACGGCAATCCGCTGAATCCGCTCACCTATCTTCGCGCGTTCACATATGTTTTCGGGCACTCGGGTTTTTCGCACTTCGCGGGAAATATGACGATGCTTTTGCTCGTAGGTCCCATTGTCGAGGAGCGCTACGGAAGCTGGAATCTTGCCATTATGATGTTCATTACGGCGGTTGCGGGCGGTATTTTAAACACGGTATTCTTCTCAACCGGTATTCTGGGCGCGTCTGGTATAGTATTCTTGCTTATCATTTTGAGCGCGTTCGGTAATATGAAGAAGGGTGAAATTCCGTTGACGCTGATACTTATTGCGGTCGTCTATCTCGGACAAGAGATTTACTTGGGCATTACCGCCAATGACGATATTTCCCATTTCGGACATATCTGCGGCGGCGTTTCGGGACTCGGGTTCGGTATCTGGTTCCAGAAGAAAACAACTTAAGAATTTTTTCTCACAGTACAGTTGTGCGGATTTTCGAGCACAAGCTTACACAGCAATAAAAGGCGGAACAATCTCGTTCCGCCTTAATTATTTAATTACAGAAAATCTCGGCGCATTAACCGAAACGGGACAAATGCTCTTTCAGCAATGCCGCTTGACTGTCAAGTTCCTCGCTTGCGGCGGCGGAATTTTGCGCTGTGGAGTCCGTTTTTTCAATGACCGCCTCAACCTCGCTGAGCTTAACGGATATATCCGCAAGCATAGATTTCTGCTCCTCGGAAACATCGGCTATCTGTGAAACCGAACCGGAAATCGATTTCGTTTCCACAACGATTCCTCCGAGCATTTCAGCCGTTGAGTTCACCGCGTCGGTGCCGTTTTCAATCGCCTTTACGGTATGTTCGATAAGCTCCGCCGTTATCTTAGAAGCTTCTGAGGATTTCGCCGCTAGGTTGCGAACTTCCTCCGCTACAACTGCGAAACCCTTGCCCGCCGCTCCGGCGCGGGCGGCTTCAATGGACGCGTTGAGCGCGAGTATATTCGTCTGGAATGCTATGTCCTCGATCGTGGAATTTATCTTGACTATCTCGTCCGCAGAGCGCGAAATGCTGTCCATTATATTGACAAGGTCCTGCATTTTTTCGTTGCCCGCGCTTACCGTGCCGGCGGCTTTGAGCGCCTTTTCCTTGACCGAGAACGCGTTTTCCGCGGATTGTGATACCCTGTTGTTTATGTCGCTGAGATTATCGGAGACCTCAACGATAAGTCTTGTTTCGTCATTGACGGCATGGGCAAGCTGCGACGCTCCTACGGATACGCTGCTCGAACCGTCCGATATCTGTTCCGATACCGTGTTAAGCTCTGTAAAAGTGGAGTTCATGGCTTCGCAGATATGTCTTATGGATTGTTCCATAGCTGTAAATTCGCCGACAAATTCAACAGAACTGTTATATGCGAACCTGCCGTCCGCCATATCCGAAAGTATCTTCTCTATGCCGTCTATGTAGGATTTCAGCGACTGATTTGTCCTCATAAGCGCGCTGCAGATAGTGCCGATCTCATCGTTTTCGGCTTTGGGGTAGTTGTGCTCCAGAACGCCGTTGGACATATTTGTTACAATATTTTCTATCGCCGACAGCGGCTTCAGACGCTTCGTGAACTTCAGCCAGAAGAACAGACCTCCGCCGAATATCGCCACAAGTGAAACGATCACCGCAAAAATAATAATATTGTTCAGCTTCGACATCGCCTCGTTGTAATCCGCCGCGTAAAGCACTTTCCAACCTGTATCTCCAATCGGAACTACGGGGAAATAGCGCATTGTACCGTCATAGCCTTTTCCCGAAACAACATTTGTACTTCCCGAAGCCGCAAGAACCTCGCTGTAAATAGGCGCGATGTCGACCAGCTTTGTAACCTTTTCGGTTTTGCCGTCGTCAAGCAGTTTGTGTGAATAATCCTGATTTTCGGCGTGAGCCACTATGTTATCGCTGCCGTCAACCAATACCGCGTATCCGCCCTCGTCTGCTTTAAGACCTTGGCTTACCGAAACCAGCTCGTCTATCTCAATGTCCAAACCGCACACGCCCAGCACCTCGTTCCCGGACAGCAGCGGACTTATAACGATTTTTCCTGTTATCGCGTCAATGTACGGGTCGGTAACTATTGTGGCGCGGGTGCTTTTGGCGCTTTGATACCAGCCGCGCTCCTGTGCAACGTAATCCTCGGCTACGGGATAAACGCTGCATACCATTCCAACCGTATCGGTCTCCCACGCGAGATATCCGTTCATAATGCTCTCCGAAGTCGTGTGAACAACGTCCAGCATATGTTTTTGCAGTTCGTCGCCGTGAAGCTGCTGTTCCGTTGCAGTCTTGGCAAAATCCTCCGCTATAGTGGTGTGCTTGGTGAACCACGTGTCCATTTTCGCCGATTCTGCCGCGACTGTGTGATACAGATCCGATTTAATCGAACTTGTGTACCTTATATTAACGTTCACGGAAAATATAAGACAAACCACTATCAGCGCTGCCGCCAACATTCCCGCCGAAGACAACAAAATGCTTGTGAGCAGACTTTTCTTTTTCATAACTTATCCTCCGTTATATTGGTTTATATCCTTGTGTGAATTATCTTTTTCCTTATACATCAGCGTTTCCGCTTCATCGATAAGCTTTTGCCAATCGTTTCGTAAATTGTTGTTCCAGACCGCTCCGATCGCCAGATTTACCGAATTTTCAACCGAGCTTTTCCGCAAAAGCTCCAAACGTTTTTGCAAAGTATCCTCGTCAATATCCAAGCAAACGGCAAGCAGCTCGTCGCCGCCGAGACGTATCAGGACGTATTCTCCAAACGCGCTTTTCAGGCTTTCGGAAGCGCGGCAGATCAGTTCGTCTCCGGCTTTATGCCCCAAAGTATCGTTGGTTCTCTTTAACCCGGTAATATCGCAGTATACTATCCCCAGACTCTGCCTGTTTTTAATATCGGAAACCAATTCGTCCAGCGCGTATCTGTTTCCCAGACCCGTCAGATGGTCGCGTTGACTGATTTCACAAAGCTTATTCATCATATCGCGCTGCTTTATCATTGAAACGATAAAATCTCCGACTGCCCGAAGCGTTTTCAAGGTTCTTTTCATGCTGCGTTTCGGAGGATTGTCTATACCGTAAAATCCAATGACATTTTCACCGTTGAAAAGCGGAACGACAATAATCGAATGAATATTCTGACTTTTCAGCTTTTGGTATTGCAGCGGATAGTTGGGAAGCATTTCCTCTATGTCGTCAAAAATGACATCTTTGTTCTCGCTGAAAAAATTATACCAGTTTTCGCAGACATTTGGCGGCAGATTCTGAAGATTTTCTTTTTCGGAAGTTACTCCCGCGGCAGTCCATTCGTATGTATTATCATCTCCGCCGCGCGAATTTTTTTCAAAAACATAGGTCCTTTCTCCGTTCAGCTCTTTTCCGAGAAATTCAAGGATAATATCAATGGATTTCTCCGGATCAGGTTCGCACGCGGCGCGTTTTATTCCGCTGTTTACGCGGGTTTCGATTTTCCTTTCCGCTGTAATGTTTTTAAACAGACCTTTCTCCCTCATAAAATTGTTCTCCATTCAGAAGAGTTTTCAACCGCTACATAAAAAATCTCCAATATATTATAACAAAATCCGTTGCGATTTTCAATATTTATCACTTAATTGACAGAAAAATCACTTAATTGACAGAAAAATCACTTAATTGACATTGCTGTAATCATAAAAAAATTCAGTTTGTATAAAAAGTCGGTTATAAAAAAGGAAAAATGGTCAACCTCATTGAGTGGCATAGGGGGAAAATGGGGAGGGAGAGAGGAAAAGGGAGCGCGAGGGCGAGTGACCGCAAGCGGTCCCCCTAACCCATCCCGAAGGGTTGTCCCCTTGCAACAGGCGCATAACATTACAAATCAACATATAAAAAACGAAAAGTTTTCCTCTCGCAACAGGCGCGTAAAGTTTACAAAAACGTGAAAAGGACTTTTTATACAAGCTGCGTAAAAAAAATTATTTTTTCCTATATTTGTAACGCCTAACAGGTATTGACTTATTAATTTTTTTGTGATACAATATAAAAAAGGGGATGAACCGTTTGACTAAAATAAAGCTTGTATTATGCGATAATAACGGCGCCGATTTGAGGGAGTTGTGTGAATCGGCGGACGATTACATAAACCAACGCGGTTTTTACGGGGAAACTATATGCTTTTCACAATCGGAAGATGTTTTGAATTATTCTGAGAAAAGCGATGAAAACAGCGTTACAGTGTATCTTCTTGATGTGATAATGCCGGAAATTGACGGCATTGCTCTTGGCAGAAAAATACGTGAGCGCGACAAAAACTCGGTGATCATCTATATCAGCACCTCGCGGGAGTACTCCCTGGACGCGTTTTCCGTGCGGGCGTTTTCATATCTGATAAAACCGTATTCGCGTGAAAAATTGTTCTCGGAGCTTGACGAGTGCCTGAACCGAGTCGAGGTTGAACCGCAAAAGCTCTCAATAAAAACCACCGAGAGCACGATGCTTCTTTCAATGTCGGATATTATTGCCGTAGAGTACCTTAATCACAGATTGATCTTTCACACTGTGAACGGAGAAAAAATTGAAAGTGCGTACCGCAGGCAGTCGTTTGACATTCAGGCGGAGTTGATTTTACAGACAGGGGTATTTTTGAAGATTTCCGCAAGCTATCTGGTAAATTTGCGGAATATTCAGGGGATAAAGGGCGACGAGTTTGTTATGTGCGACGGTTCTCAATACAAGATCACTCGAAAATATGCCGCCGCAAGACAGCGATATATAAATAATGAAGTGTCAAATGATTGAGAGCATGTATTCATAGGATATTGCACGCGTCTTTTCGGCAGATTTTACCGCTGACTGCGTTAAAATTTCTTGACTTGCGACAGCAAGCCCGCGAAATTTTGCCTTGTCAGCGACAAAATCTGCTCGAAAATCCACGCACAAATCCTATGAACACAAGCTCTGATTTTTAATGTGTAAGGTGATGTAATGTTAGCATTTGTAACAACGGTTTTCTCAGAAGCGGTAAATTTTGTTTTGTACATATTCGTGTGCTTAACTCTTATGAAGCCGCGGTTTTCGTTTGGCGCACGTGTTTTGAGCTGCGGTCTGACGATCCTTTGCTCGTGCGGCGCGGTGGCGGTTCTCACGCTTTTGGGCAGCGGTATGGCGGCGCTTACGCTGCTGCCGCTTATCGCGTATCTGCCCTTTTCGATTTGCGCGTTTATTATTTCCGAGGGCAGCCTGTTTGAAGCGGCGGCAGCGTGTTCGATCGCGGCGCTGACGGCGTTGATCGTCAAGCTGTTCAAGAAAATTATGTTGTCGCTGTTCAGTCAATTATTTTCAGGCGTGGTATTTGATATTGTCGTTGCGCTTATGGTGCTTATTCTCGCGGCGGCGGAGTCGTTTATCGTGTCCCGATATGTTCGTAAGCCATTTGAAGTATGCACCGGCTCGGACGTGAAAAGCCGGATGTTGGTTTTAATTCCCGCTGCGGCGCTTTCACTGATGATTTTTGTTAATTTAAACAGCTTGCCGTCCACCATGACGCTTATTATAATTTTGATGATCGTGGTATCTTTTTTTGTGATAACATCGCGGCTGTTTATATATTCTGCAAAAATTGCCGCGGCTGATGAGAACGAAAAAAAACTGTTTGAAAGTTTGAATTTGCAGCGGAAAAACTTCGAGCAGCTTTCGCAAAACGTTGACTCGGAACGGGTTTACCGTCATGATATGCGGCATCATCTCAAGGTGTTGAGCGGTATGGCACAGCAGAGCAAGTCCGCGGAAATTCTGGAATATATTGAGAATTTGAACGATACCGCCGAGCTTTGCACGCCCGAGATATTCTGCAAAAATCCCGCGATAAACGCGGTAATATCGGAATATATAAACCGAGCGAAAAATAACGGCTGCCGTATTGAATATAAAATTTTCATACCGGAGGAGCTTCCGTTCGAGCTGCCGGACGTTTGCATTATTCTCTCAAACGCGCTTGAGAACGCGCTGAACGCGTGTGAAAAAAGCCCCGAGGATAAGCGTTATGTAAAATTTCTGGCGGATTTTTCGGACGACCGCAAGCTGAAAATTTCAGTAAGAAATTCTTGCTTGGGAACGGTGGAGATCGACGCAGACGGTCTGCCCGTTGTTGAAGCGCGGACCGACGGTCACGGTATCGGACTTCGCAGCGTGAAAAAAACGGTTGAGAAATACAACGGCTTTATATACTGCTCATGTGAAAACGGGGAATTTCTGTTTTGCGCCGAGGTATTCCGTAATCCAAACGGCAGCTCTCAAAGCAGTAAAAAAACCGAACAAAAGCTAAAATGCTCAAAGGCTCTGCCCGCTTTACTTACATCGTTTGTCTGTGCGATAGGTCTGCTGAATTTCTCGCCGGAAACCGCAAGCGCGTTATCCGATATTTTTTCCGTAGACATCAAAACTCTAAGCTACGGTTGGGGCGATAACGTTTTTAATGCGCAATATCCCGAATTTTCAGGAGACAACTCAGAAAAGCTTAACCAAGCCGCCGAAGATTTTATCTCCGAAGCAAGAGAAAATTTCCAAAAGTACGCGCTTCAAAAATATGAGGGGTATGTTGCGGAGGACGCGGGATATCGTATTATTATTAATGATAGAAAGTACCTGTCGGCAAGATTTTACGCCACGATAAACGCAGGCGGTTCTATGGAATACAGCCGCTGTGTGGTGCTCGATAAGGAAAGCGGCGAGGTTCTTGCTCTGTCCGACTTGTTTGATGAAAATTATAATTATATTGAAGAAATAAGCGCGGAGGTGCTAAGCCAGATGGAGTTCGGCGTACAATATATGGGCGCAAATTATTTTATCCCCGGAGGTATCTGGAGCGACGACGAGTGCTTCAAAGAAATTTCACCCGATCAGGAATTCTATCTGAATTCGGACGGAAAACTGGTGATCGTTTTTGATGAGTATACGGTCGCGCCCGGAACGGAGGGTTCTCCCGAATTTGTAATGCCCGATGAGATTTTTCGTTACAACGGGAATTGATTTGAATAAGACAATTATCCGTGAGCGGTCGCCGTCGGATAATTCATTGCTCTAATACATGGCTTTCTTGCTGTTATGCAAGCGTATCAAGCTGTCCGGACATTTTCCATATATGCCCTCGTGCGTTTTCTAGCGTAAATATGCTTTTCGGTTAAGCTGTGATATAAAAATATGTCATTATGTTACAAAATGTGTTGTGCATAATTAACAAATCTGTTTGAGCTTGATTGAAATATTTGGAAGTTTGTGATACAATAATAATTAAGAAAATACAGAAAACCTTATTCGGCGAACATCTCCTTGACAGACAGGATCGCTAACCGAAAGGACGGGTATATATGGATAACTTAAAAAAGCAAAAAGGCTCTGATAAAGAGCAAAAGCCTAAGGATAACTTAAAAAGGCAAAAAGGTTCTGATAAAGAGCAAAAGCCTAAGGATAACTTAAAAAAGGAAAAACGCTCTGTAAAAGAGCAAAAGCCTAAGGATAAATTAAAAAAGCAAAAAAGCTCTGCTAAAAAGCAAAAGCCTAAGGATAACTTAAAGAAGCAAAAAGGCTCTGCTAAAAAGCAAAAGCCAAAGGATAACTTAATAAAGCAAAAAGTCTTTGCTATAAAGCAAACGCTTATTGATATCCTAAAAAAGCCGAAAGATCTGTTTAAAAAGCAAAAGCCTATTGATAACTTTAAAAAGCGAAAAGGCTCTATTAAAAAGCAAATGACGCTGATAGTCAGCTGTATAATCGTGCTGCTTGTCGCAGGACTGCTTGTGGCGGGGATAATTTCGGGACGCTCTGCTATTGAAAGCACCGTATTGCAGGACTTTAATACTATGACGCAGTTTGCGGATCAAACGTTCCGCACGGCTATTTCCAACTTAAAACGTGATATCACGGATTTTACCAAGGAATTCAACAGAACTTTAGGCTTCGGTCCGAGAAACGCTTTGCAGTACGCGTCGCAGCTTGACGTTGAAAGTTCGTTCTTGGAATTCGCATATGCGGGCGAAGACGGAACGTTCTTCACGACCGATGAGATTATCGACCAAAGCGTTGCCGAACAGGATTTTGCGCAAAGAGCTTTTGAAGGTGAGACCACTGTTTCCACGTCGATACAGTGCGGCGATACGCTGCGGTTTATCGTTACGTCTCCATGCAAAGGCGGCGTACTTATGGGTACTATTGACATGGAGTTCTTCAGCGATCTTGTTTCCGATAAGAAGATATGCGATACGGGCAGCATTTTCATGATAGACTCAAACGGCGTTATGATAGCGTCCGTTGATACGGATCAGGTGTTTGAACGTCAGAACTTTATTGAAATGGCTGAGACCGACGGTTCGTATGAGTCAACGGCGAACCTCTTTATTCAAATGACCGAGGGAGCGTCGGGTATTGACAAATATAATTATTTGGACATAAAAATGCTGTGCGCTTACGGTACGGTAACCGATTCGGACGGATGGTCTTACGGTATTTCCGCTCCCGAAAATGAAATCTACTCGGCAATACAGCCGATGGTGATAGCGCTGCTTATTTGTGCGGCAGTTGCTTTGGCGCTCGGTATACTCGCGATAACGGCGTATGCGAGCAAGCTCTCAAAGCCGATTATCCAGATGTCAAAGCGTATGACGCAGTTGGCGCAGGGCGACCTGTTCACGCCGGTCAACGTAAACGACCGTAAAGATGAGATTGGGATTCTGGCAATGCAGTTTGGCGATTCGCTGTCTTCTCTCAAATCCTACATTCGCGACCTCAGCGAGGTGCTTCAGGATATGTCGGACGGCGATATGCTTACACGACCGCAGATTCATTATGCAGGCGACTTTGTCGCAATAGAGAAGTCGCTTAAAAAGATACTTGGCTCGTTTAACGGCATTTTCAGCGAGATCAACAAAGCCGCCAATAAAGTGGCGGACGGTGCGCAGACGGTTTCCGAAGGTTCGGAAAAGCTCGCCGAAGGTTCGGAGCAGCAGGCGGACGTTGTATCTCGGCTTATGTTGACGCTTCAAGAGCTTTCCGAAGCGTCGTCCGATAACGCGCTTACCACACAGAGCGCCGGGAAGAACGCCGACAAGGCGGGAGAACAGGTGAAGGGCTGCAACCAAAGGATGCAGGACGCTGCCGAAGCTATGACGGATATCAGCGATTCGGCTGTGCAGATAGAAAAAATTATCGTTACTATTGAGGATATCGCATTCCAGACCAATATTCTCGCGCTGAACGCCGAAATAGAGGCCGCAAGAGCGGGAGAAGCAGGCAAGGGCTTTGCTGTTGTAGCCGACGAGGTTCGTAACCTCGCTAATAAGTCCGACAAAGCTGCCAAGGCTACAAAACAGCTTATCGATCACTCGCTTGACGCGGTAAACCGCGGTTCCGCAGTAGTCACCGACGTTTCCGAGCAGCTCAGCCAATCCACCGAGAGAGTGCTGCAAGCAGTTGACGACATGAAGAGCGTTTCCGAAGCCGTACGCCAGGAGGACGAACGCATTCAGCAGATAAGCGAGAGCATTATGCGGATAAACGATGTCGTTCAGTCTAACACCGAATCTGCTTCGCAAAGCGCCGAGACAAGCCGCGAGTTGTCTATCCAAGCGGAGAACCTCAAAAAGCTTATGGAGAATTTCCGCTGCAGAGACATTTGATCGAATTGTTCAGGTAAAACGAAATTCCCCTCGTCATTGACGGGGGGAATTGTCTGTTTACAGCGAGTCCATAAAATTTCCGAGTACCTTAAACGCTTTTGCGGTGGCTCTGCGCTTAAAGCGGCGGTTTTTTGAAAGCGACCTCGCGGCGAGGAACGCCAGTCCTCCGGTGACGACTGCTGCCGCCGCGCCTGCGGCGAGACCTTGTGCCTGTTTGCTCATATAAAAACATCTCCTTTAAAGAAATTGAAAGTTTACGTGTGTATTTTCTGCAAAAAAGCAAGAAATATCCGAGCGAAGCGATAGAGAAAATAAGGAAAAATTGTAAGAAACAGCCATCTGATATTCCAATTTAGATGTGCTTTTTTATTTATATTTAGCAAAATTTGTGAATTATTAAGTAATCGGGATAAAAAATCGTATGCATTTTGTGAAATTATACAAAATGCAAGTTCAATTAATAGAAATTGCAAAAATTGCTTGACAATTTTGTGAAAACGGAGTATAATGTAAACATAGCAAAGAGGCTATGACATAGAATTGAAATTCAAAGCGGTTCAATGTTGCACCGCGGCGGTTCAAGCTAATGTCATAGCCTTTTTTGTTAAAAAATTATGTTGTAGAAACGGAAAGGAGCGGTCTTTAATGAACGCGGTATTAACGGTGGTAATGGAAGCGGCGGCAGCCGCAGAACCGACCGCCGAAGAAGTCGTCAACAAAACAATGTTTAACGTCGGCGACGGCAACGGTATATGGTATTTGATAGGAGCAGCGCTGGTATTCTTTATGCAGGCGGGCTTCGCGATGGTGGAAACCGGTATGACAAGAGCGAAAAACGCCGGCAACATCATAATGAAAAATCTTATGGATTTCTGTATCGGCACGGTGGTTTTTGTGCTGATAGGTTTTGGTTTAATGCTTGGCGAGGACGCACTGGGCGGTCTTATCGGACTTCCGACGCTGGACATTTTGTCCAACTTTCAGAGCTTCGACAGATGCGCGGAGTTCGTGTTCAACTTGGTGTTCTGCGCGACCGCCGCGACGATAGTTTCCGGCGCTATGGCGGAGCGCACCAAATTCATCAGCTATTGCATTTACTCGGGCGTGATTTCGGCGATCGTTTACCCGATAGAAGCGCACTGGGTATGGGGCGGCGGCTGGCTTTCACAGCTCGGCTTCGTTGATTTCGCGGGTTCCGCGGCGATACATTACTGCGGAGGAGTATGCGCTCTGATAGGCGCGGCAATGGTCGGTCCCCGTATCGGCAAGTTCGGCAAGGATAAGAAGCCGCGTGCAATCCTCGGTCACTCGATGACCTTGGGCGCTTTGGGCGTGTTTATTTTGTGGTTCGGCTGGTACGGTTTCAATGGCGCGGCAGCGGACAGCGTGGAAAGTCTTGCGAGAATTTTCCTTACCACAACGGTTGCGCCCGCGGTCGCGACTTGCACTACAATGATATTCACATGGCTCAAGAACGGCAAGCCCGATGTTTCAATGTGTCTTAACGCTTCGTTGGCGGGTTTGGTCGGCGTAACCGCTCCGTGCGCGGACGTTGACTGTCTCGGCTCCGCAATAATTGGTTTGGTGTCGGGTTTCATCGTTGTATTCGGCGTTTGGCTGCTCGATTATAAACTCCACATCGACGATCCCGTCGGCGCTGTAGGCGTTCACTTCTGTAACGGTATCTGGGGCACGCT
Source organism: uncultured Clostridia bacterium (assembly GCA_947629945.1). GTDB lineage: Bacteria > Bacillota > Clostridia > Oscillospirales > Ruminococcaceae > CAG-115. The sequence continues at coordinate 46,418 of CANRFR010000005.1, forward strand.
TGCGGTAGGTTTGTTTGCTACCGGTACGGGTCAAAACGTCGGCGTAGGCGGCGAAAAGGTAAAGGGTCTGTTCTACGGCGGCGGCTGGAGCCAGCTTGGCGTACAGGCGCTCGGACTTTTGGCGATAGGCGTGTGGACGGCTGTTGCGATTTCGCTTACATTCCTTATTATTAAGAAAACGATAGGCTTGCGGGTATCCCGTCACGAGGAGATCGTAGGCTTGGACGCTACAGAACACGGTCTCCCCAGCTCCTATGCGGATTTTATTCCCACAATGCAGGTTGAGGTTACCGCTTCGGGCCGCGATAAAGAGGTCGATACTCTTACGCAGGTCGAGGCGAAAGCCGCCGACGCCGTTACTTCGGCGGACGGCAAAGATGTTCCTGTTATCCGCAAGAAGTACACGCCGTCTAAGGGAGACCGTATGTCGAAAGTCGTTATCATCACAAAACAAGAGCATATCGAGGCTCTTAAAAACGCGATGTCGGCTATCGGAATTACGGGCATGACGGTAACAAATGTGCTCGGCTGCGGTATGCAGAAAGGCGCTACGGAATATTACCGCGGAGTTCCAATCGAAACGCATTTGCTGCCAAAAATCAAGATGGAAATCGTTGTATGTAAAGTTCCCGTTGAAGCGGTAGTGGATACCGCGAAGAGCGTGCTTTACACAGGCAAGATAGGCGACGGCAAGATATTCGTTTACGATGTGGCGGACGTTGTTAAGGTACGCACGGGCGAAAGCGGTTACGACGCTCTTCAGGACAACGAATAAAAAGATATCATATAACTTCCTAATAGATAATAGTGTAGAACAAAAGTCAAACCCTCGCGGCAAACGCTGCGGGGGCTTGCGTTATTTAAGCAGAGTTTCCGCGGCGAAAGCCGCCATTCTGTCGTATTCGGACAAGCTTGAATTATTATCCGACGGCAGTCTTATCGGCAGTTCAAACGGTTCGCAGACGCCGCTTTTTCCGCGCACAGAGCGGTTCAGCGATAATGTGAGCACTTCGGGAGTGCGCGACGTCACCGACACTGTGTTCTTTGCCGAAACGCCGCAGGATATAAGCTGTACCGACCGTGGGTGCTCGGCAGGTTCGTCGCCGTCCACTATCACACCAAGCGCCGCGCGGATATCGGCTTGAGCGTTTTTTCCCATTATAACTACCGCGTTTTCGCAGTCTACTACCGCGCGGCTCAAAGCCTTTACAGTTGAATAGCCCTTTAAAATCTTCTCGGCTTCGCTTTCACCGACTATTATTATCGTTCCCGTTTTCGCTCACCTCAATAATGCGCTGTTTTGAAGATAGTTTGCGGATATTATCCGAAATTATTACTCGAAATATATTTTTTAAAAAAATCTAAAAAAACTACTTGACAAATTGAAAATGATATGATATAATAGATATCGTTAAGGGCAATGTTAATATTTGCTGTTTTAGCTCAGTCGTTAGAGCACATCCTTGGTAATGATGTGGTCATTAAAAATCTCTCGAACGAGATTTTTTCGTTCGACTGTGATTAAACAGTTGTGAAGTGTATTGTGGATATTTGCTGTTATAGCTCAGTTGGTAGAGCACATCCTTGGTAAGAATGAGGTCATTAAAAAATCTCTCGAACGAGATTTTTTCGTTCGACTATGATTAAACAGTTATGAAGGATATTGTGAATATTTTGCTGTTATAGCTCAGTTGGTAGAGCACATCCTTGGTAAGGATGAGGTCATCAGTTCGACTCTGATTAACAGCTCCAAAATTTTTTACCGCTTTCTCGAAAGAGAGAGCGGTTTTGTTTGCGAATTTAAGGGGAGAGAATGAAATGGCTAAAAATCATACAATGGATTTAACAAGCGGCGCTGTGCTGCCGAAAATGGTGCGGTTCTCGCTGCCGATAATGGCTTCGGGAGTGCTGCAGCTTTTGTTTAATGCCGCGGATATAATTGTCGTCGGACGGTTCGCCGGAGATAACTCGATGGGCGCAGTCGGTTCGACCACCGCGCTCATCAATTTGTTTACCAATTTGTTTATCGGTCTGTCGGTAGGTGTGAACGTTATTGCCGCGCGCAGTCACGGCGCCAACTCAAAGGACGATATGCAAGACATCGTTCACACGTCCGTGCTGTTGTCGGTGATATGTGGCGTGTTACTGGCGGCTGTCGGAGCGGTTTTCGCTCCCGAAATGCTTGAAATTATGGAAACTCCGCCCGAACAGCTTCCGCTTGCCGTTACATATTTGCGTATATATTTCCTTGGAATGCCCGCCATGCTGCTGTATAACTTTGGTTCGGCGGTATTGCGCGCGGTCGGCGATACTAAGCGTCCGTTGTATTTTCTTATAACTGCGGGCATTGTGAACGTTTTGTTAAATTTGCTGTTCGTAATCGTATTTAAGATGGACGTTGCGGGAGTTGC